>JBEPXG010000173.1:0-4153 GCA_041642015.1 Halanaerobiales bacterium | reverse complement strand
GTTTATTTTATAAAATCTGCTTCTTATCCATTTGGAAGTACCATCCGAGGAACCATCATCTACAACTACAATTTCAACCCTATATTTTTTTAAGGGATTATTTGATAATGTCTTGTTTAGGTGAATTAAACATTCTTTTGTATATTTAATTCCGTTATGAACAGGTAATATAAGAGCTATATTTTCCATATTTAGAATTATTTACCTCGATTTTAGAGGCAGCGTTCCAAGCAATTTATTACTCTTATTGTAAGTGTAAGTATGAAAATTTAATGCGACCCCTTTTTTAGCCACCGATTTGTCCATTAAGTATAAAAGAATACAGTATAAAACAATGAAATCACTTTGAATAAATCCTATACCCGTCATAGTTGCTTGGAGAACTGTTATGAAATAATATTTAAGATATATTCGGTCCTTTCTTATTTTTAAACTAAATGTTTTGAAAATAATGGCAAAAGAAGCTATTACAAAAAAAGCACCATAATAAACATATACACCAAACATTCCAATGTCCGAAATAAAAATACCTTTTGATTCTTTTAATATGTGCATAAACTGCCCGTAAGGTGAATTTATATTCGGTGTTCCGTTACCAAATATATAGCTTATATTATTTGGGAATGCATTATGTAAGAGGTAATTTATACCAATCAACCTAATGTTTTCGGTTCCTGCCTGCTGAGTTTTTTGAGTATCGTGAACCAAACTTAAGAATATATTTTCAAAAGCAAAAAAAAGGGAAACAACACCCAAAACACCTAATATAATGATAAACAATTTGCTTCTTACATATTTACTTAAAAGAACATAAAGGATAGTTACAAAAATTAACATGAATACAACCTGCCTTCCGCCAAGTAAAATGAAAACAATAAATGTTAGAATATTAATTAATAATAAACTCCAATATTTACTTCTGAATGCTTTATGCAGGCATAAAAAGTAATTCACTAAGGCAAAGCCTGCCCCTGGTAGGGCTATTCTCAAGGTATCTCTACTTTCTTTAATTGACACATCGAAAATTATTCTTGGGTACATTATATATTGCAGGAGGTAAAAAAGTAGATATATTATAGATATATATAGAATCAACTTTTCCAGAAATTTAGGTCTTACATTCATTCTGTGCAATAAAAAATAGAGCATGTAGTAATATATATCTCTCTGTTCGTAAAGAGAACTTATTAGGGATTGATCATAATTATATGCAGCCATCATCATACTAGGGAGAAGGGAAAGTAATATGATTATAATATAAGGTGAATAATGCATTTTTAAAATCTTTGGATTCTCTCCATATACAACATGAATAATCCATAATCCAATTATCATTGGACCTCCTACTAATTGTAAAAGTTTTACCACTTTACCTAAAGGGGAGATATTAAAGAATTCTAACCCCAGAAGAGCCAGAAAAATTATTATTAAGTTATTTATATTTACATTATCGTTCACAGTTATATGCAAATTTTTTTATCGAGTTTACGATCCTATAAAATGCTATGGGATGCGATAATTTAAATAAAAAATTTTTTTCCCATAGTTTTTTTTGTGTTTTGACTGCAAGCTTATTCATATCCTCTTTCTTACACCTTTTTAAAAAAATATTGATATTCATGTATTTGTAAAAAGCGAATAAAATGCTGATAAAATAGTTTTGTGATTTTAACTTGTTGATCCCTTTTTCCTTTAGTAGCAATGACCTGTATATTTGAGTTATAACCGATGCTCGTCCAAATGCCTTATATAGTTTTAGTATATAATCATCATTTAGTCTAGTATTTGGCATTAAATGATAGAAAACCAGATCTGTTTTATAGTATAGTTTATAACCCAACATTTGTACAGCAACACTTAATTCATAATCTTCTCCGGAACTAAGTTTCTTTCCTTTACGACCTGAAAGGTGAAAATGAAACTCTTTTTCCTTCAATTCACGCCATATCTTTTTTCGAATAGTTATTCCCGCTCCATGCAAATACATCCTGTTTCTAATAACTCCAGTTTCTTCTCCTTGTGGCCCTACTGCAAAAGCATCCTGAAAGTTATCAAACCAAGGGGGCTTCTCACCTTCAAATTCAGGTATTCCTAATCCACCGCACATAGCTACTTCTGGATGTAAAGTCATTATTTGATGAATTTTAAATAGCCATTCTGGTTCTACGAAATTATCATCATCAATAAAATTAATGATTTCATATCTGGCTTCAGCTAAACCAGCCATTCTTGCATAACTGAGCCCAGGTTTTTTTTCGTCGATTATTTTAAATATTGATTTATCCCCTGTCCACGCCTGATTAGCAATCTTATGAGTATTATCATCAGAGGCATTATCAACAAGAATTATCTCATAATTAATATCTTCACAATTCCTTTGACTTAATAAGTATTTTAAAACTCTTTTTATTCTTGAAGCACTATTATAACAACAGATAATTATTGAAATACCATGTTCCATAATCATTTTAGTTTAAATTCCTTTACTCTGTGAATAAAGGCTGGAAAACCCATTATGAATAAATTATGTAAATGCGTTAGGAATGGCCATCGTAATAATTTCAAATTGATTACAGGAGCATACCAATTATTAAAGGCTAGATTTGCGAAAAACTGAACCAGCACTATACCCAATAGTCCAAACGTATCAATAACAAAAAATCCTCCAGTAATAATCACTGCTCCAGTTATAAGTGTGGGTATTAAAAAAGGAACATGGTTTGTTGAGACATACACGGTGCCATGAATCCAGGAATATGAATCAAGAACTATTGTTAGAGCCATAATTGTGTATATCAATGGTGGCACTATGTCTTTACTAATGTCTAGAAGGTCAAGTAAAACTCCACCCAAAAATCCGAATCCTACAAAACCTCCTATCAGTAATGAAAATGTTATAAACATGTCTTGACTTAGTTGCTTTTTAACTTTAGAGTAATTCTTCACTGCCATTTCACTATAATAGTTTGGAAGGTGGGCAGTAATAGGAGATTCTCCCAAATTACGTATAAATTGCAGAATACGTTGAGTGAATAAAAATCCTGCAATTAAATTGGCATTATTTAATTGCGCTGTTAAGATAGATGTACCATGTTTAGTGAAAAAATAACCCCATTGGGAAAGTCCTAATCTCCATGTGGATGACCACATTGAGTTAAAAATATCTTTATCAAAATTATTTGCTTTTTTATGCACTGAATGCTTATTGTACCATTTATTAACTTGAGTTTTAAAATAAACATTTGAAATTAAGGTCTGTACGATCATTATTGACATAAAAACAACTACATCAGGGTAAATAAATAATACACAAAGAAAAACAATAGTACGAAGACTATTAATAAGGGTTCTATATCGATTTAGCCTTGCTACCATGTGTAGCCCTGTCATAAATGAAGACCATTTTATATTTTGAATGGAAATTAAGGCTTGTAATATCATAAGGAAATAAGCTATCATTAGAATATTAGGATTTTCCGAGAGAGAAATTACATTTTTCAGAAGAAAGTAGCCAATGATAGAAATAACAATTAAAACAAGTATTCCTAAGTAAAGGTAAACACGGAACGTTGTAGCTCTCAATGAAGTAAGTTTCTCAATATTTGGTTCTCCTTCAACTTCATTAGATTTCTTAAAATCATCTAAAGTTCGTGGAAGTTGTTTTGCTCCCTGATAAAAAAATGAAACCGAACGTTGAAGCGTATGACCGAATCCACTATCTGCCAGCATAGCCATACCAACAATAGTTTGTTGGAGTGCCCAAAAAGAATAGTCTGCTGAGGATAAAAACTTTAAGGTGAACGGAGTAACAATTAATCCATGTAAAAAAATTGTTATCTGATTTGACCAGCTCATCAGAATTGCGCTATCCGAAAGTTTTCTTATTAATTTTTTGAACATTTCGATACCTCTTCTAAACAAGTTTAATTAGCTAATTCAACTAGATCCCCATCCCCCTTTAAAATATGTACTTCCGGATGATTTGTTTTTATCCAACCAGAAGTCCCGTCTGTCGATCCATCATCAATCACTATCACTCGATATGCGGATTCCACTTCATCCCTTTTTAATTTTTTAGAAAGCAGGTTCAAACACTCTTTGGTATAGGATAAATTATTATGTACAGGAATTAATATCGCAATAGTTGCCATTA
>JBEPXG010000172.1:0-4176 GCA_041642015.1 Halanaerobiales bacterium | reverse complement strand
ATCCAATTCAACAAATAAGTGAAAGAAGAGCTTATACTTCAGTTAAAGGTAAAGCTAATGAAGGAAGTACTATAACTCTTTATGTTAATGAAAGAAAAATTGAAGAACAATATATTTATAAAAATGAGAATAGTTACCATTTTAAAAATGTACCACTAATAATAAATAGAACTAATGTTTTAACTATAATAATTATTGATATTGATGGACAGGAAACCGAAATTGTTAAAAAAGTAGCAGGAAGTCTTAATATTTTTGAAGCAGGAACTAATCAGGGAGTTTTTTCAGCAGGCCAGTATAATAATGATATCAATAGTTTTTTTAATATCGGTGGAGTTCAAATAAAGTATGCTCCCACTGCTTATACTTCACTTTTATGGGAATTAGGAATAAAAAGAAATTCTAATGATGAAAACGATTTTAATACAGGCAACTTATTAAGAGTAGCTCTTAGACCTAAAGATCTACCTTTGATTTTTTATGTAGATTGGCTTACAGGAAGTGAAGTAAATTTAGTTGAACACGGTATAAGAGTAAGTACTTTATATACAAGAAAAGATGGACATATTAATGTTTCCTATTCTTATGTTCCTCCTATTGTATATGAGTATATTGAAGCCATTGAGGGACAACATATCCAAACAATTTATGAAAAAGAACTTAACGATAATTGGTTAATGAATATTAAATTACAAAATACTAAATCAATATTAAGTATGGAAGATTTTAACTTAAACTCCTATAACTTATCTTTTGAATATAGTGACAAAGCAAGGAATAAATTTAATATAATTACAGAGTTAAATAACAGAGAAGAAGAAATAGAATGGAATAACTTAGATCTTACAGAACAAAGTCAAAAAATGTTTGATATTATTTTAGAGGGAAAAACCTATTTAGGAAAGTCTACACTAGGCGGAGAAGTTAATTATAATTTAACTAATATCAATTTTAAGGATACAGTTAATAATACTTTCATAAACAAAAGACAAGATTATACATCAATCGATTTTGATCTAAGTAGAAATATATCTAATAATATAACTCTTATTGCAAATTTCGGATCAGAGTTTGTCTGGTTAGAAAACTATAATTTTGAAAGGGAATCAGAGATTAATTTAAAAGCAAGAATAAAAACAAATGATAATACCACAATTATTGCAGGAATAACTAATGCTGATAAACATGAAAAATATGAAGAAGGTAATATCTCAAATGAAAAGCTACAAGAATTAGAACTTTTTTTAAACTATAATCTATCTAGGTTTCTTAAGCTTAGTGGTGGTTTAAGAAACACATATCTTGAAGAAGAAAGTTATTTAACTAGTGAATTTTCTTTAGATTATGATAATCCAGATAAACTTTGGGATTTAGAAGTTGATTTTGAATACATTGCTCCATATGGTATTAGAAAAACTGCCCAAGAAGAAATCAGTATTGAAGTTAGCAGATATCTTTTTTCCGGATTAGAAGGATTTCTAAGGTTTGAACGCGGTTATGATTCTTCCACTAGTGAAGAACCAATATATGAAGCTTCTATATATTTCAGTCAGGCATTGGGATTTGCTACTGGCAAAACAAAATTTCAAAAATATGAAAGAGGAAATCATAAACCATATATTGCAGGTATAGTCTTTCTAGATGAAAACGCTAATAACAAAAGAGATGCAGACGAAAAATTACTGGAAGATATAACTATTATAAGAAACAATTCTAAACTAAAAACAAACAACAAAGGTGAATATATATTTGAAGAATTAAGAAAAGGAATACATGAAATAGGTATTGATTCAACAGAATTACCAAAAGAATACAAAATTATAACAAATAAAAAGATTGTTGAAATCAGAGAAAATGAAAATCTATTTCTTGAATTTGCCATAACTAAACTTGGAGAAATTAATGGACAACTTAGCTTAACTGATAATAAAAATGTTAATAAAATAATCTCACTTAATCATGTAGGAATTAAAATAGAAGAATTAAACAGAACAGTTTTCACCAATAGTGATGGAACATTTAAATTCAAAGATATACCTTTGGGAAACTACACTCTTAAAATATTAGAACCATCTCTCCCAAAAGAATTAATGATCTTCGGTGAAAACAAATATTCTGTAAATGTAACAAATGAACGTTTAATAAAAAATGACCTTCAAATTACATTATCACCTAAAAGCTAGTTGAAATAATCTAATAATGAATTAAGAAAAAGGAGGTGGTAGATAGTATAGAGATATTTATATTTTAAGTTTATGACAAAGTTATACTGTATAAACAAACTCATTGGAGGCAGGGACCTGTCATTATCTAATGGTCACCAATATAAATGACAGCGAGCTAAATGGTGAAACCGGCCAAGAGTAAATCAAAAACCAATGAGGAGGAAATATATATGAGTAATAAAAAAGTACTTTCAGTTTCTATAATCTTTGTAATAACAATGTTATTGATTTTTGGTGGGATGTTTACGCTAGAGGTAATGGCTAATGATGATGATAAAATATTAGGAGAATACCCTAATGATGGAAACTTACCAAGTTATGTATTAGATTTAGATTCATATAAAATTGAACCAATTGAAATAGGTACTACAACAGTCAATGGTATTACAATAGACGTTGGTAATGATGGTAGAATATTTGACTGGGAATCAGATAATGCTATTGCATATGTATTTGTTAAAGCAGGTTCAAGTGGTTATCTCTATGACTATACTCCTGCATCATTTTCAGGTACTGATCTACATGGACCATTAAATCCAAATGGAAATTATGCTGGATTAAGTCATATAACTTTCTACTTTGCAGAGGTAGGCTCACTTGAAATAAGTAAAAAATTTCTCTTTAATGATCAAATGATAAGTGAAAATGATATAGATGCAAATTTCAACTTTGAAGTAACAATAACTGGAATTTCAGAAGGTTCTTCTTATCCAGGAGGATATACTCTCTCAGGTTTTGGCAATGAAACTTTAGTATTTGAAAACCTAGTAGCTGGAACTTATACTGTTGAAGAAACTTTCAGTGGAATTGAATGGGAATTAGATGTTGCTGAACAGGACGTTATAATATACTCAGGAGAAATTACAGAAGCTACTCTTACCAATAACTATATACCTGGTTCTTTAATAGTTAATAAAGAGTTCCTATTTAATAATCAAATAATTAGTCCTAACGAAGTAGATGCTGATTTCAACTTTGAAATAAATGTTACTGGACCTTTAGGATACAACTCTACTAAATCTGGTTATGGAAATGATTCACTTGTCTTTGATAATCTTATTGGGGGAACTTATACCATTACAGAGACAAGTTCAGGTACAGAATGGGAAGTAGATTTATCATCACAAGATGCATCAATTATATCAGGAGAAGAAACACAAGTTACTTTCACTAATAACTATATCCCTGGACAACTAGAAGTTAGCAAAGATTTCATGTTCAATGATCAAATAATCAATGTTGGTGATTTAAATGCTGATTTCAACTTTGAAATAAATGTTACTGGTCCTTTAGGATATAATGAAACAAAACAAGGTAATGGTAATGAAACTTTAATCTTTGAAGATCTAATTGCTGGAAACTATACAGTTCAAGAAACTTCCAGCGGAGTTGAATGGGAAGTTGTTGTTGGATCTAAAGAAGCTACAATAATCTCTGGACAAACAACTGAAGTAAGCTTCACTAATAATCTCATCCCAGGATCTCTTGAAGTAACCAAAGAGTTCCTCTTACCCAATAGTCAGTTAGCCAACATGGGTGATATTGATGCAGACTTCAACTTCGAAGTTACTGTAAGTGGACCTTTAGGATATAATTCAACTAAATCTGGTTCAGGTAATGAAACTCTTCTATTTGAAGATCTAGCTGTTGGAACTTATACAGTTCAGGAAACATCTAGTGGTATTCAATGGGAAGTTGCTGTTGGTTCTCAAGAAACAGAAGTAGTTTCAGGACAAACAGCAGAGATTACCTTTACCAATAACTATATACCTGGTCGATTAGAAGTTACTAAAGAGTTCATGTTCAACGATCAAATAATCAATGTTGGTGATTTAGATGCCGACTTTAACTTTGAAATAAATGTTACTGGTCCTTTAGGATATAATGAAACAAAACAAGGTAATGGTAATGAAACTTTAATCTTTGAAGATCTAATTGCTGGAAACTATAC
>JBEPXG010000171.1:0-4203 GCA_041642015.1 Halanaerobiales bacterium | reverse complement strand
ATCAACCATCTCAGAAGTGATATTTATATTGGGCATCTGAACATATCCATCTTGGTTAGCATCTGGATGTTCAGGTCTATAAACAGTTTTAAATGGTTTTGTATCTTCTTCTATACCTGCAACCTCTACACCATTTCCTGTACCATTGTTTTCCATCTTTGAACTTAATTGATTAACAAAAGAACCATTTCTTTCTCTAAAGATAGCGAGCTTTCTTCTATAAGGAAGGCCATCATCAGTTCTAGTTGTATTTACATTTGCAATATTATCAGCTATTAAATCCATACGAAGTCTTTGGGCTGTTAGACCAGAAGCACTTGTATTAACTGTTGAAAACATAATTATTCACTCCCTTTCTGAATTACTTCCTGGAGCATACTAAACTTACCTGAAATTCTTTGGGTTAAAGTATTGTAATACAGATTGTTTTTAGCTAGTTTAGCCATTTCGGAATCAATATCAACATTATTGCCATCATTTCTATATGTTGTATTAGAAAATCGATTTGCTTTAAATCTAACTCTATTTTCTGAATTATTATTTGAACTAAGATGATTTGGGTTAGTTTTTTGTATACTACTAGAATTACTACCATTATCTCTTTTCATCTTACCCATGTTGTTTTTTAAAACATCAATAAAGTTAACGTCTTCTCTTTTATAGTCTGGTGTGCTAACATTAGCAATATTATTTGTTAATGCCTTATGTCGTGCATAAGATCCATCTAAACCAAACTCAAGGATATTAATAATAGAATTCAAATTAACCCTTCCTTTCTAATTAAACTAATTTAGCAACTGCTTCTTTAACTCTATCTTTTTTAAATGGTTTTACAATAAAGTCCTTGGCTCCAAGTTCAATAGCTTGGATTACAATTTTTTGCTGACCCATGGCTGAACAGACTACAATATTAGCATCTGGATCAATATCTAAGATAGCTTTAATTGCTTCAATTCCATCCATTACAGGCATTGTAATATCCATTGTTACTATATCTGGTCCATGTTCTTGATACATTTCAACTGCCTGTTGACCATTTTCTGCTTCACCAACAATTTCATATTCTTCTTTCAATATGTTTTTTAAATTCAACCTCATAAATGCTGCATCATCAACAACTAACACACTTTTCATCTAATCAGTTCCTCCTTTGTAATTATGTAGAGAAATTTATTGTAACTATTTAATGAAATAATACTCATTTTATAATGTTTCTTTGTTAATATATCATAAACAAATAATATATATTTTAGGTTATTCATGATTATAATAACGGAATAAAATTTAGATGATTAACTCATCTCTTTTATAAGAAGTCACCTTAATTTCTCCCGTATCTGTATAAAACCTCATTGTTCTACCAAAATCAGCACCTGTATCTTCAGCTAAGATTCTTATGCCTTCCTCTTTTAATATTTTTTTTGCTGCTTTAGCATTTCTTTGTCCAATATTCATGACTGAATTTTCATCACCAAAACTAAACATCTTAGCTCCACCAACAATCTTTGCTACCAAATTTCTTTTTTTAGCACCCAATTTAATCATTTCTTCTATTAAAAAAGGTATACCTGTATCTGCATACTTAGCAGTATTTTCCTTGCCATTGCTCTCTGGAAGCATATAGTGAATTAAGCCACTAACTTTTGAATATTTATCATAAAGGGCTAAACCTATACAGGACCCAAGACCTAAAGTTACTAAAACATGAGGGGGTTTTGTCACATGGTATTCAGCCATCTTTATCCTTATTTCTTCACTACCCATTGTTATCAAATCCAAGAGAATTTAATATGGTTTTCAAAGACTCAAGTTGTGGTATAAAGAAGAAATATCCTTCTATCTTTCTTTCACCATCCATAAATTCAGTTTCTATTAATAGTACGTTATCACCGGTTTTACTGGCAGAAATCATAGTAGAACTTAATATTGCACCTGCCATATCATATGAAAAGCCGGGAATAGACTGTATCATATTTATTTGTGTCATATCACCGATTGATTTTAGGTAAGATCCGCTTAGGATATTACCAAGTTCTTTTAGAAGAGAAACTTCTATTTCACCCATATTATCTGGTTCAATATCTTTATCCATTACAACTTTTACCAAATATTTTATGGATTCTGAAGGAAAGATAAATAAGATGTTTCCAGGGGCTTGACCTGTAACATTAAAAAGCACACCTGCTACATGGTCTTCTTCACTACCCGTTATAGTGCTGACATCTTCGAGGGGAATGATTTGTACGGAAGGGACATCGATCTCAATCTTTCGATCCAAAACTTCTGAAAATGCCGTAGCAGCATTTCCAGCACCAATATTTCCTACCTCTTTCAATGCATCTTCTTGTATTGTGTCTAATCTAAAGTCATCTGTCACCAAGATAATTCCTCCTGAGATTGTATAATTTTGTATATTTATCAAATATTTTGATATATAAAAAGATATTAAATTTATCTGTTTTAAATATATATTTGATAATGTTTTATAAAATATATTATAGACAATAAAAAACCTATAGCAACAAAAAAGCTATAGGTACCAAAAACAGTAAAACTAATTTGGTAACCTGGCAGCCTTAATAGATTAAGGTCCATAGCTTTGCGTCCCTCATTTTAGAGAGTTGCCCTTTTCAAATTAGATCGAAAAATTTTGATTTATTAAATTGAAATAAAACAAAAATAACTTATTACTTTAAAATAATAACTAATATTTTACAAGTTGTCAAGAAAAATCCTCAAAAGACTATTTATATATATTCAGTGCAAATATAGATAAATACACACCGTATTAGTAATGATTGTTATTTAGATTTTTTTTAATATCTTATTTACTATCTTTTAATATCCATATTATATAAATTAAAGTAATTGATTCAAATTCCTTCCAAATAATCTAAATTAATCTAACTTTAATTAAAAATATTTTATCTCTTTTTGAATTTAGATATCAAAAAAGCTATCCCTACCATTTAATTATCATATAAGGATAGCCTTTAATTTATTATTTATAGATTAAATTTATTTACATTATCAGATAGTTGATTAGCCATTTCAGCCAACTCTTTTGCTGCATTTACTATTTCTTCTGTTGAAGCTATCTGTTCTTCACTAGCAGCTGCAACTTCTTGTGCATTACTGGCTGCTTCTTTACTTACCATTTCAATCTGTTCAATTGCTTCTTCTACTTGTTTGCTGTTTTTGTTCATTTTTTCTACAGATTCATGTAGTTTAACTATTGCTTGATTTGAACTTTGAGAAGTATCATTTATCTTACTAAAGATTTCTCCTGATTTCTCAATTGTTTGAACACTTTCATCAACTACTTCTTCTGTTTTATCCATTTTTACTACTGCTGTATCTACATCATCTTGAATTTCATTGATTAGTTCTGAAATTTGTTCAGTAGCATTTGCTGATTCTTCAGCAAGTTCTCTAATCTCATCAGCTACAACACTAAATCCTCTTCCAGCTTCTCCTGCTCTTGCTGCTTCAATAGCTGCATTTAAAGCTAATAGATTTGTTTGGGCAGCGATATCATTGATTAGGTTTACAATTTCTCCAATTTCATTTGATGACTCACCTAATGAATCTATTGTATCAGCTACTTCTTTATAGAAGTCTTTAACTTTATTTATCTTGTTAACTGAATCAGAAATTGATTGATTTCCTTTATCAATGTTACTCATTACTTCTTTTTCAAGTTCTTCTAAATCAGTTGATCTTTGTTCTGCATCTTCAAGTCTATCAATTAAATCTTTTACATTATCTGTTGTTTCTTCTACTTGAGCAGTTTGTTCTTCAGCACCTGAAGCAACATTTTGTATTGAGTTTCCAACATGTTCTGCAGACTGTGTTACCTCATCACCTGAAGCAGATAGTTCTTCACTTGATGCAGATAAGTTATCAGATACTTGAGCTACTCTTCCAATAAGATCTCTGAGACTATCTCTCATATTGTTAAGTGAGTCTGCAAGTTGACCTATCTCATTATCACTATCTATTTCTAATTTATCAACTGCTAAGTTACCATCAGCAATTTTCTCAGCAAAAGCCTGTGCTTTTTTAAGAGGTTTTACAACACTTTGTGTTGTTAAGTATACTATCAATGCCGCTATGATTAAGGCTATTATAGTTGTCATAATTATCTTGTTTCTATAATTACTAAGTGGTTCTTTATACTCAGAAGTTGGTAAGGCGGTTACA
>JBEPXG010000170.1:0-4243 GCA_041642015.1 Halanaerobiales bacterium | reverse complement strand
AACAGCTATGACAGGACATCAAAGTCACCCAGGTTCAGGTGAGAACTTTAATGAAGAGGTTGCACCAATTAAAATCAAAGAAATGTTAGAAGGAATGGGAGTTAAAAATGTATATAAGATTGATACCTATGCTCAATCTAAATTAACTGAAATTGTAAAAAAAGCGGTTTCTGAAAAAGGATTTAATGTAGTTATTGCTACCCATCCTTGTATGCTTAAATTTACAAGAGAAGCAAGAAAGAAGGGTACTTATAAAGATAATAAAGCAAGAATTGATCAAAAAACCTGTGAACAGATCCATGAATGTGTTAAGGAGTTTGGTTGTCCTTCCTTTAGTATAGATCAAAATGGAGTTGTTAAAGTAAATGATGATTTATGTATTGGTGATGGCTCTTGTATACAAACCTGTCCTGTAAATGCAATAGGTGTTAAACAAAGGGGGAATAAGTAATGTCTAAGAATCTGAACATATATATGATTGGAGTTGGAGGCCAGGGTATAGGTCTTTTAAGTGAAGTACTTATTAGAGCCTTTGATTATGCTGGCATAAATGTTTTAGGTGTTGATACACATGGTTTAGCTCAAAGAGGTGGAACTGTACAATCCCACCTTAGAGCTGGAGATAATATATTTTCTCCTTTGATTAGAAAAAATACTGCTGATATTGCTATTGCATTAGAAAGGACTGAAGCATTAAGAGCAGTGCAAAATTATCTAAAACCAAAAGGTAAATTGATTTATTATAATACTTCTTGGCAGACACTAGATGTGAGATTAGAAAATGTAAAAGAAACAAAAAAAGAAGAAATTATTGACTCAGCAGAAAAAATTGATGCAGAAGTAATAGAGGTTTATAAAGAAGATCTAGAAGATGCAAGAATGCAAAATGTAGTATTAATAGCAGAAATAGTAAACAATGATATTTTTAAAGAATTAAAAAAAGAAAACTTTATTGAAGCATTAAAGGATTTAATGGATGGAGAAAAATTAGAAAACAATTTAAAACTGTTTAAGCAAATTACTGGATAAATTTAATTAAATATTTAAGTTGAAAAAAATATAGATAACAAATAGAATAGTAGCATACTTTACTAATGAGGAGCAATACCATGGATAAACTACAGAGATTAAAAAAAGAAAATAATAGTCTAGTTAAAAGAGTTGATCATCTAAATAACAGCTTTAAAAGAATAATTAATTTTTCTAATAAATTAAATGAAATTAGTATAGAAAAAGACAGGAAGTTTTGGATTTATTTATTAGAAACTGCAATGGATTTGATTGAAAAAGCTGATTATGGTAGTGTATATAAATATATCGATGGTAAGGTTCAGTTTTTAGATGCTGTAGGTCATAATATAAAAATACTTAAACAACTTTCAATTAGTGAAGAGGTGTTTCAACTATCTGATCGCAGGAATGAAGTTACAATTATTAGTAAAGTAATAAATTTAACTAAAAAAGGTATAGATCAAAATAGTTTTACAAAACTTAAAGAGGCTTCTAAACCTATAAAAAGTTCAATTACTTTTGACCTGTTTTTTAAAGAAAAACCAATTGGTGGCATAACTTTAGATATAAAAACAGGTAGCCCTGATGATTTTGATATAGAAAATAAAAATATTTTAAATTATTTATTAAATATCACAGAAGCTTTTTATAGAAAAGACATTGAAAGAAAACTTAAAAAACAAGAAGCATATTTTCAACAACTTTTTGATGAATCTACACTTGCAATTGCTTTATTAGATAATGAAAGTAAAATAATTCAAGCAAATAAAAGCTTTGAAGAAACATTTGGTTATAAAGCTGATAATATTAAAGGGGTTAATATTGATGATTTAATCACCCCTGAAGAAAAAAAGCAAGAAGGTATTATCAACACTCAAAAAAATGTTGCTGGAGAAGAAGTCAGATTAGAAACTTTTAGAAAAACAAAAGATGGGGATAGAATATTTGTAGATGTACATTCTTTTCCTATTAGATTAGATAAAGGTCAAATAGGTATTTATGCAATATATAATGATATCTCTGATCGAAAAAGAACTGAGAGAAGTTTAAGAAAACAAAAAGCATATTTTCAACAACTTTTTGATGAATCTACTGAAGCGATAGCTTTATTGGATAATGATAATAATATTTTAAAGATTAATAAAAGCTTTGAAAAAGTTTTTGGTTATAATAATAGTGAGGTTAAAGGTTTAGATATAGATGATCTCATAGTACCAGATAACAAAAAGAAAGAAGGAACAAAATATACTAAGCAAGCTATTAACAATAAGGATATAAAAGCTGAATCCATTAGGAAAACCAAAAATGGTAAAAAGATATTCGTATCAATTCATGCTTTTCCAATTAAATTAGACGAGGGTCAAATAGGTATCTATGCTATATATAATGATATTACTCAACGTAAAAGAGAAGAAAAAAAGATAAAATATCTTTCCTTTCATGATCAAATGACTGGCTTATATAACAGAAGATTTTTTGAAAGTGAGATGGAAAGGTTAGATAAATCCAGAAAACTACCAATAAGTATTATAATGTCAGATATTAATGGCTTAAAAAAAGTCAACGATCAATATGGTCATGCTAAAGGTGATCAATATATAAAAACTGTTGCAAATGAAATTAAAAAAGCAGTTAGACAAGAAGATATTTTAGCAAGAGTTGGTGGTGACGAATTTGCAATACTTTTACCATATACAAATGAGGAAGATGTTAAAAAAATAGAAAAAAGAATTCAAAATAATGTGCATAAACTTGATGAAAACTCAGATTATCCCGTTGGTATATCAACAGGCTATGCAATAAAGAAAAACAAGAATATGAAATTAGAAGATATATTTAAAAAAGCTGATTATCAAATGTATCAAATGAAATGTAAATGTTAGTTAATATTATAGCCATATTATTTTTAAAAATAATATGGCTTATTTATTTGTACTGAAAAATCTTGAGAATCCTCTGTTAGTCCAATTCCCAAAGTGAAATCTAGGGCAGAATTATTATTAACATAACTTGTATTTAGATAAAGATTTGCAGAGTTTATATTAGAACCTATAACTTTGTTACCATTTTGATAAAGAGAACTTGTTATTGAGTGTTCTAATCTAGCATTTATTGACAATGTTTGTGTTAAAGCATAAGCTGCACCTATAGAATAATTAACTGTATCACCTGGATTAACCCCATCTTTTTCTATATTATGAAAGTAGTTAATACTTCCAAAAAGTACTATAGGATCAGTTTGTTTAAGATGACTATATCCTAACTTAACACCATAATGTCCGGTACCAAAGTTAATATCTGAGTTGTTTGTATTACCAGTTGTAGTTTTTATTCCAAAGTTTAAATGTTGATTATTATTAAAAATGCTTTTTTGAAAGTTTAACATTACATCCCCAATACCATTTGCTTCATTTATTTCTTCAGTAGGTTCACCTTCTTGTGATGTATCTGCATATTTAATAATATTTTCTCTTTGATAAATATATGGAACAACAACTTCCATACTATAATTAGGTTTTACATAACTTAATCTGAAATTTGTTGATAATATATCTCTTTTAATTTTCCTTACTTCTAATCTGCCGACATTTACAACTTCAACAACACTATAACCACTTACATCTAATCTATTATTAGAGCTGTGAGTATATTTAACCGAAACTCCTGCTTCAAAAGGACTTGCTTCTATAATATTATTTGTAGGAGATATCAAAATTAATGATAGTATAATAAGTAATAGAAACATTTTATATATTTTCATTCTTAACACCTTCTTTTTATTATTATAGATAAAGAAAAACCCCCCATATTATTAATGGAGGATATATATAATTATCAATCTAAATCTAGTGTACTTTTTAAGTGATCAAAATCTAAACTTGTTATTCCGTCCAAGTTATATATATTTAATTCAAGATCAATAATGTTATTAATAATATTATCATTACCTGAAACATTTGTAATATTCATTACCCCAGATGCATGTTGGAACGCATTATCTTTATTTCCACTATAACTAAAACCATATTCAGATGAATTAATTTGTTCAATACTAAATTGTTGACCCATTCCTTGAATTTCAGCTAAATTAGTATCATCAATTTTGGTTAAACCATCAGGAATGTTTGAAGCTGATACTTGAAAAGAAATAATTGAAATCATTAACAAAACGAGAAATATTCCCCAGATCTTATATCTGTTTTTCATGATTTCCCTCCTTTAATCATTTTTT
>JBEPXG010000169.1:0-4320 GCA_041642015.1 Halanaerobiales bacterium | reverse complement strand
TGTAGAAAAAGCAAAAAATAACTATTTAAAAGGATCAATATTATCTGCTGGATTATTAACAAATTATGATATTATAAACTTTTTTAAGAGTTTCTCTAAAAAATCTGTTGATCTAATTATATTACCCAAAATAATGTATGATGTTTTTAATAATGATTTGTGTGGAAATAGCTATAAAAGTCTAGAAAAAAAGCTAGGATTAGAAGTTGAAATTATTTGATGAATAATAGAGCTTGTGGGAGAAAAATAGATTATTTAGAAGTATCTAGGTATTAAATACATTTAAAGTGCCTTAATATGTTATATATACGGTTGATTTTAATTTAATACTTAGATATTATTAATACAGTAATTATTAGCACTCAACTCAAATGAGTGCTAATAAAAGATATAAATTATAAAATTATATATAAAATTAAAGGGGGTACATTAAATGAGTGTTAAGCCATTAGGTGACAGAGTTGCAGTAAAATTAGTAGAAAGAGAAGAAAAAACAGAGGGTGGTATTGTAATACCAGATACAGCAAAAAAGGAAAAACCACAAACTGGTGAAGTATATGCAGTAGGTAAAGACTGCTATACTGAAGATGAAACTGCTGAGTTAAATGAAGGAGACATGGTTGTATTTGATAAATTTGCAGGTACAGAAGTAACTGTAGATGGAGTAGAATATAAAATAGTAAACATTGATGACATTGTTGCTGTAATTGGTTAATTACAATAACAAGTTATAATTACTTAAGGAGGGTTTATTAAATTATGGCTAAAGATATTAAGTTTAGTGAAGAAGCACGTCGTAAGCTAAAAAAAGGTGTAGAAAAATTAGCAAATTCAGTAAAAGTTACATTAGGACCAAAAGGTAGAAATGTTTTACTTGAACAAAGTTTTGGTGCTCCTACAATTACAAATGATGGTGTTAGTATCGCCAAAGAAATAGAAGTTAAAAATCGTTATGAAAACATGGGTGTACAAGCGGTAAAAGAAGTTGCAACAAAAACTAATGATGTTGCAGGTGATGGTACAACTACTGCTACAGTATTAGCAGAAGCAATTTTTAATGAAGGTTTAAAAAATGTAACTGCTGGTGCAAATCCAATGCTTCTAAAAAGAGGTATTGCAAAAGCTGTTGAAAGATTAACTGATGAAATAGCTTCAATTGCAACTCCAGTTGAAGGTAGAGAAGAAGTATCACAGATTGCTTCAATTTCTGCTGGTAATGATGATGAAGTTGGAGATTTAATTGCAGAAGCTATGGAAAAAGTTGGTCAAGATGGCGTAATTTCTGTTGAAGAATCAAAAAGTATGGGTACATCTCTAGAAGTAGTTGAAGGTATGCAGTTTGATAGAGGATACTTATCTCCTTACATGGTAACTGATACTGAAAAAATGGAAGCTTCTTTAGAAGATCCATATATTTTAATTACTGATAAGAAAATTTCTAGTATCCAAGATATACTTCCTTTATTAGAAAAAGTAGCTCAATCCGGTAAAGCTCTTTTAATTATGGCTGAAGAGGTTGAAGGTGAAGCATTAGCTACATTAGTTGTAAATAAAATCAGAGGTACTTTTGAATGTGTTGCAGTTAAAGCCCCTGGTTTTGGAGATAGAAGAAAACAAATGTTAGAAGATGTTGCAGTTCTAACTGGTGGACGCGTAATCACAGAGGATCTTGGTCTTAAATTAGAAAATGCTGAGATTTCTGACTTAGGACGCGCTCATAAGATTAATATTACCAAAGAAGATACAACTATAGTTGAAGGTGCAGGTAATAAAGAAGATCTTAAAGATAGAATTAATCAAATAAAACGTCAGATTGAAAGCAGTGACTCTGACTTTGATAAAGAAAAACTACAAGAAAGATTAGCTAAGTTAGCAGGTGGAGTTGCAGTAATTAAAGTTGGTGCTGCTACAGAAACCGAATTAAAAGAAAAACAACACAGAATTGAAGATGCTCTATCAGCTACAAGAGCTGCTGTAGAAGAAGGCTTAGTTGCTGGTGGTGGAGTAACTTATCTAAATGCTATGAAAGTATTAGATGAGATCCAATTAGAAGGTGATGAAGCTACTGGTGTTGATATCGTAAGAAGATCACTTACAGCACCAATGCGTCTAATTGCTAATAACGCTGGATTTGAAGGTTCAGTTATTGTAGAAAAAGTTAAAGAACTCGAAACAGGAATGGGCTTTGACGCTATGAAAGGCGAGTTTGTAAATATGATTAAAGCTGGTATTGTTGATCCAGCAAAAGTAACCCGTTCTGCAATTCAAAATGCTGCAAGTGCAGCTGCTATGTTACTAACAACCGAAGCTTTAGTTGCCGATTCATCTGATGATGATGACGATGACAATGGTGGCGGAGCTCCAGGTGGAATGCCCGGTGGAATGGGCGGAATGGGAGGAATGGGTGGAATGCCCGGTATGATGTAATCCCATTTAATTAAATAATGATACTTCAAAGTGGTGTACCTATCAGGTATACCACTTTTTTTATTTACATTTAAAGCTTTTTACCATATAATATAACCTGTGATTTGAATATATTTGAAAGGAGATTCAAATGGACAAAAATAAAGTTTTGATACTAGATTTTGGAGGACAATATAGTCAGTTAATAGCAAGAAGAATAAGAGAATTTAATGTTTATTCAATGATAAAGTCATATCGAATTAAAAGTGAAGAGGTTAAAGAAATTAATCCAATAGCCATTATTTTTTCTGGTGGCCCAAATAGTGTTACAAGTAAAAATGCACCTAAAATCGACCCGGAAATATTAAAACTGGATATTCCAATACTAGGAATTTGTTATGGAATGCAGTTGATGGCACAAATGATGCCAGGAGGTAAAGTAAAGAAAGCTAAACAGGGTGAATATGGAAAAGCAAAATTAAGTATAGATAATAATATTGGCATTCTAAAAGATATTGAAAATAATACACAAGTTTGGATGAGCCATGGTGATCAAGTTGTTAAAATGCCTGATGGCTTTAAAAATATTGCACATACAGATGTAACTGATGTTGCAGTAATGGCTGATACTAAAAGAAAATATTATGGTGTACAGTTTCATCCTGAAGTACTACACACTTTAAAAGGAAAAGAAATACTACATAACTTTCTTTTTAGAGAATGTAATGCTAAAGCTGATTGGACAATGGCAGATTACATAAATGAAGAAGTTGAAAAAATCAAAGATGAAGTTAAAGATGACCAAGTGATTTGTGGACTATCTGGTGGAGTGGATTCATCTGTAGCTTCTGCATTAGTATATAAGGCAATTAAAGATCAACTAACCTGTATTTTTGTTGATCATGGACTTTTAAGAAAAGGAGAAGCAGATGAAGTAAAAAGAACTTTTAGTGAAGAGTTTAATATTCCATTAGTATATGTTGATGCTAAAGATAGATTTCTTTCAAAATTAGAAAATGTTACTGACCCAGAAGAAAAAAGAAAAATAATCGGTGAAGAATTTATTAGAGTATTTGAAGAAGAGGCTTCTAAAATACAAAATGCTAAGTACCTTGTTCAAGGTACAATCTATTCAGATGTTATTGAAAGCGGAGATGAAAATGCAGCAACTATTAAGAGTCATCACAATGTAGGTGGTTTGCCAGAAGATATGAACTTCAATCTTATAGAACCACTTCGTATGCTTTTCAAAGATGAAGTAAGAAAAATCGGAGAAGTTTTAGGTCTTCCTGATGAGATTGTTTGGAGACAACCATTTCCTGGACCGGGTTTGGCAATTAGAATAATTGGAGATGTTGATGATAAAAAGCTAACTATCTTAAAAAATGCAGATGCAATATTAAGAGAAGAAATTAAAGAAGCTGGTTTAGGTAGAGAAATCTGGCAGTCTTTTGCCGTATTACCTGATTTAAGAAGTGTTGGAGTAATGGGTGATGATAGAACTTATGGCTATCCAATTATATTACGTGCAGTAAAAAGTGATGATGCAATGACTGCTGAATGGGCACAGTTACCTTATAGTTTATTAGAACAAATTTCAAATAGAATTGTTAATGAGGTAAAAGAAGTCAATAGAGTGGTTTATGATATTACATCAAAACCACCTGCAACAATAGAATGGGAATAATGGGAGTGTAGATAAATGAGTAATCAACAATATGATGTTATAGTAGTAGGTACTGGACCAACTGGAATTTTTTCTGTATTAGAGTTAATCAAAAAAAATAAAGATCTTAATATATTAATGATTGAAAAAGGAAAAGATATCTCAAATAGAGAATGCCCTATGAAACAAAATCCAGGTATGGGCTGTATCAACTGTGATAGTTGTTCAGTAGTTTCTGGTTGGGGTGG
>JBEPXG010000168.1:0-4338 GCA_041642015.1 Halanaerobiales bacterium | reverse complement strand
ATTAAATAAGATTATTATTAAAAAAATATATTATAAAAATATACTAAAGTTGATAAAAAAAGTCGGATATGATAAGTATTAAATTAAGAAATATAATGAAGAGGTGTTGTTTTAATGCAAAACAATGACAATCATCATAAGAAAATGGTTGAAGACTTTAAAAAAAGATTTTATGTTTCATTAATTGTTACTTTACCAATTCTATTATTCTCACCGATGATACAAACATTTTTTAACTTTGAAATAAGATTTTCAGGAATTAATTATGTATTATTTATATTATCTACTTTCATATTTTTCTATGGAGGTTGGCCATTTTTAAGTGGTTTAGTTGATGAATTAAAAGATAAGACTCCAGGAATGATGACTTTAATTGCATTAGCAATTTCTGTTGCATATTTTTACAGTTCAGCTGTAGTATTTGGACTTGAAGGTAAGTACTTTTTTTGGGAACTAGCAACATTAATTGTAATCATGTTATTAGGACATTGGATAGAAATGAGATCAGTGATGGGGGCTTCAAGAGCTTTAAAGGAACTTGCCAAATTAATGCCTGATACTGCACATTTAATTAAAGATGACGAAGTTGTTGATGTTGATATAAAGGAAATTAAAAAAGGGGATAAAATTTTAATAAGACCAGGTGAAAAAATACCAGCAGATGGAGAAATAATTGATGGTTCAAGTTATATAGATGAGTCTATGTTAACTGGTGAATCTGAACCAGTTGAAAGAACTACTGGTGATGAAGTAATTGGTGGTTCTATAAATGGAGATAGTTCTTTAGAAGTAGAAATTAAAAAATCTGGAGAAGATAGTTACTTAAACCAAGTAATTGACATGGTTTCAGAAGCTCAAAAAGCTAAATCAAAAACACAGGGTATAGCTGATAAAGCTGCATTATATTTAACTATAGTAGCTATTTCTGTAGGTATAATAACATTGTTTTCATGGATAGCAGCTGGAAGGGATCTAGCATTTTCTATTGAAAGAATGGCTACTGTAATGGTTATTACATGTCCACATGCTTTAGGACTCGCAATACCCTTAGTAGTAGCTGTATCAACAACAATTTCAGCTCAAAACGGACTATTGATTAGAAATAGAACTGCTTTTGAAAATGCAAGAAAGATCACAAAAATAGTATTTGATAAAACAGGTACATTAACAGAAGGTGTATTTGGTGTAAATGAAATTAATGTTATTGATCAAAACTATAGTGAAGATGATCTTTTACAGATAGCAGCATCATTAGAAAAAAATTCTGAACATCCAATTGCAAGAGGTATTGAAAAAAAGGCTAAAAATAATGAAATTGAACTACTAAAAATTGATGATTTTGAAGTAATAAAAGGTAAGGGTGTTTCAGGAATAATTGATGGTACAGATTATATGATAGTAAGTCCAGGATATTTAAAAGAAAATGATATAGAAATTCCAAGTGAATTAATTGAAGATGAAAATCCATATACAGTTACATTTATACTTAAGGATAAAAAGATTATTGGTTCGATAGCTTTATCTGATCAAATTAGAGAATCTTCCAAACACACAATTGATAAATTAAAAGAAATGAATATTGAAGTTTGGATGTTAACTGGAGATAATGAAAAAACTGCTAAATATGTTAGTGATAAATTAGGACTTGATGGATATATATCGGGTGTCTTACCACATCAAAAACAAGATAAAATTAAAGAGTTCAAAGATAATAATGAGTTTGTAGCAATGACTGGTGATGGTATCAATGATGCACCTGCTTTAGCAAATGCTGATATAGGTATAGCAATTGGTTCAGGTACAGATGTAGCTGCTGAAACAGCTGATATTATCTTAGTAGATAGTGATCCAAAAGATGTACTTAATTTAATAAATTTTGGCAAAAAAACTTATAATAAAATAATACAAAATCTTTTTTGGGCAACAGGGTACAATGTAATAGCTATTCCTCTTGCCGCAGGTGTTTTAGCAGGTTATGGAATTATGATTTCTCCTGCAGTTGGTGCAATTTTAATGTCTTTAAGTACAGTTATAGTAGCTATTAACGCTAAACTGCTCAAAATGACTTAAAAATACAAAGAGGTGTCTATAATGAGTAATCATGGTATTCCTACAAGAGTTTTAGGCAAAACTAATGAAGAGGTTTCAATATTAGGACTTGGTGGTTATCATATAGGTAAATTAGAGAAAAATAGATCTATTAAACTAATTAGAAAAGCAATCGATGAAGGTATTACATTTATGGATAATGCTTGGTGTTATCAGAATGGTCAAAGTGAAAAATTAATGGGAGAAGCATTAAAAAATGGATACAGAGAAAAAGTGTTTCTAATGACCAAAAACCATGGAAGAACAAAAAAGTTATTTAAAAAACAATTGGATGAAAGTTTGCAAAGATTAAATACTGATTATATTGATCTATTACAACTACATGAAATAATTAATTTTGGTGTCCCCGAGAAAATAAAGAATGAAGGAGTATTAGATGCTGTTTTAGAAGCTAAGAAAAAAGGAAAGATTCGCTTTATAGGTTTTACAGGTCATAGATACCCTTCACTACATCAAGAAATGTTGGATCTTGATTTTGATTGGGATACAGTACAAATGCCATTAAATGTCTTAGACTATCATTATCGTAGTTTTCAAAATCAAATACTTCCACAAGCTAAAGAAAAAAATATGGGAATTATAGGAATGAAAAGTCTAGCTGCAGGTCGAATATTTAAAACTGATATATCAGTTCAAGATGCTATTAGATATTCATTATCTCTACCAATAAGTACCTTAGTAAGTGGAATAGATTCAATTGAAGTTTTAGAACAAAATCTAAAAATAGCAAGAGAATTTAATAAAATGAGTGAAAAGGAATTAAATGAATTAAGAAAAAGATTTAAAAATGAAGCATTTAAAGGACAACATGAATACTATAAAACTGACTAATATCAAGGAGGCTAACTATGGTTATAAAAAAAGGGAAAAATCCTAATGCTTTTACACTTAAAGATCAAGATGGTAATGATATTACTATTAGTGATTATGATGACAGTTATAAACTTTTATCATTTCATCCATTAGCTTGGACAAGTGTATGTGCTAAACAGATGAAATCTATTGAAGAGAATTATGAGGAATTTGAAAAATTAAATACTGTTCCATTTGGAATAAGTGTTGATCCAGTTCCTTCAAAAAAAGCATGGGCTAAACATTTAGGATTAAAGAAATTAAAGATATTGTCAGATTTTAATCCATTAGGATTTGTAGCAAAATTAATGGATGTTTTCATTGAATCAAATGGGACTTCTGGTAGAGTAAATATAATTTTAAATCCAAAAGGAGAAGCTGTTTGGATAAAAGAATATGAATTATCAGAAGTGCCTGATATAGATGAAGTATTAGAAGCTTTAAAAGAAATACAAAAATAATTGATGATATATGAGCCGCCTTCGGGCGGCTTTTAAATATATAACATGTTAAAAATATTGGTATAATGACTATTATGATTTGATTAAAACAACTGTTTTCATATATAATATATTTGTGTAAAAATAATATATAATCTATAATAATTACTAGGAGATGGTATTTGTGAAAAGTATTAAAGTTTTATTTTTGTCCTTTTTGTTAATTTCTTCACTAATAGTAATAGGTAGTGGTTCAGCTTTAGCTCAAGATAATGTTTCTTTAAAAGTAGGAATCATGCCTGCAGTTGATTCAGCTCCAATTTTATTAGCTGAAAAAAGAGGATACTTTGCAGATGAAGGTATTGATATAGAAATTGATGTATATACAAATGCAGTTAATAGACAAAGTGCCCTACAAACTGGTGAACTAGATGGAGCAATGACTGATTATATTGCATTAGTTAACAATATAAATAATGGATTTCCTGTTAAGCTAACATTAGGAACAGATGGAGTATTCCCCTTTTTAGTGAGGAAAGGTTTTGAAGAAAAAGAGGAAATAGATATAGGTATGATGGAAGTTAGTGTATCAAACTTTTTATCTGAACAGTTTTTATCTGATAAATACAAAATGAATAAAGTATTTATTGCAGCTATACCAGCTCGTTTGGAAATGATAAAGTCTGGCAAATTAGATATGGCAATAATTCCAGAACCAATGGCATCAATGGGAGAGTTAGCTGGTTTAGAGAAAAGAGTATATGAAAATGAATATGACTATATGCCTGAAGGAATGATTTTTACTAAGAATGCACTTGGTGAAAAAGAAGCAGCAATATTAGGTTTTCATAAAGCATACAATAGAGCTATTAAAGATGTAATCGAAGATGAAGAGTTAGCAAGAGATATTTTGATTGAAAAATTGAAATTAAATCCA
>JBEPXG010000167.1:2104-4347 GCA_041642015.1 Halanaerobiales bacterium | reverse complement strand
ATGACAATGTAGGCATTGAAGTAGACGATGGGACTATGCATTGGACTACTATTTCTTCTGTAGATGATTCTGATACTATTACTATAGCATCTGGTTTAGATGATACTGCTGCAGTAGATAATGTTGTTTATTTTTACACTAGTAAAGCACAAAAACCGCGAAGAATTTTAGGAGCTACTAGAAAAGATACTTCTGATAATGAGACTCCTGTAGAACTTGTAAGTAAACATTTTTATTGGGAATTTGCTAATAAAACTACAGATGGACCTATCACGACTATTTCTATGGAGCCTACTTTAACTAATTCTACGTTATATGTTTGGCCTCAAACTGATGATTCTACTGATACTTTGGAAATGTTTGTGGAGTATCCTATAGAAGTATTTACAGCTAGCGCAGATACTCCTGATTTACCTCCAGAATCTTATAATATGTTGTTATACTTATTGGCTAAAGATTTGGCTGCTGATTTTAAGGTAGATGACAATACATATGTTAGGGTTGTTAGAAGGGCTAGAGATTCTAAAAATGCTTTTATGGATTGGGACCAAGAACATGGTTCTATGTTTATTCAACCCGATTATTCTCCTAATAGATAATGGCAGATCCTATTAGATTACAATTTGGTGAGGGAGCTATTCCTGCTAGATCTGGTCGGCTGAAATATGCAGACAATATCAATATTGTTAGAGAAATTAATGATGGCTTAGTTACTATTTATTCTAGACCAGGAACTGAGGAAGTTTTGTCTATATCTGGAAGTAGTACAGTACACGCAATGGAGGCTATTGATACAACTGGACCAGATAACTCGGTTCCTTATGGAGAATTTGTATTATCTATTGTAGGAACAGATGTTCACAAAATTAATGCGAATTTAACTTTAAGTACGCCTAAACTAGGGACTGTTGCTAGTGGGGGTATAAAAAAAATCAGATATGATGGTACTCATGCATCTATTATATCTGGAGGAAAGTTTTATACATATAATGTAGGTTCTGGTACGTTTGCAGAAAATACAGATGCTCAAATTCCTGTATGTCATGATTTATTTTTTGTTGATGGTTTTCATTATGTTGTAGAAGAGGAAACAGGCAAGATACATACACATTCTACAGCTTTTGCACCAGAGGGAGGATGGGCTGGTGATAACGCTACTGCTGAATATGCTGGTGACAATATTAAAGGTACAGCAGTGGATGGTCATAGAGCTTACTTATTTGGAACACGTACTACCGAAATATGGGAACCAGATCCAGATGGAAGCTTTCCTTTAAGACCTATTAGGGGAGCTTATTTAGACTATGGTGTAGTGTCTGGCAAGACTGTATTAGCTTCTAATAGTAATATTAAATTTTTAGCAGCTACTCCTCATGGAAGTGTATTTGCTGCTCGTTTATCTGGTAAAAATATTGAAAGAGTCTCTACTCATGATTTAGAACAGGAGTGGTACAGTTATGGTGCTAACGTTGGAAATGCTTATTCATTATCTTTATATATAGCTGGTCATCCTCTATGGGTTTTAGTATTTCCCAATGAAAAGGCTTTTATGTATGATGAATCTATTTCAGATCCTGAATTAGCTTGGAGCCAAATACAGTTTGGATCAAATCCAGGTCTAGGCCAATATAGGAGTTCTACCGTATTACTTTCTACAGGCACAAAAGCCGGTATATCCCCTCTAATAGGTAATACTAGCGGCCAGATTTTAAAATTTTCTTGGGATTTTGAACATGATCTTGACGGTAGTGGTAGTCCCGTCGCTATTACTACTAGAACTACTAGTCAGGAAATACGCACAATAGATAACGAATATATAGATCATCCAGAGGTAGAACTTTATGTACACACAGGGACTACTATTAATACGGGAACTGAGGACCAAATACAGTTAGAGTATTCTGATGATCATGGAAATAGTTGGGTTAGTAAAAGCGCTATAGACACTTCAGGAACTAGTACGACTGCTAGGATTCGGTATAGAGGATTAGGTCGTAGTAGGGATAGAATTTATAGAGTAACTTGGAATAATGATGTTGATGTTACTGATTATGTTAGAGCAATATTATCAGGGTATATACGTAGGGACGGTGTAAAAGAAGCATCAGATCTTAGAGAAACATTAAGGAGAGAATTAAGTGCTCCATAATTTCCCTTCTTTAGATAATGTTTCTTCAGAAGTATATTTTTGGTTTCAAAATTTAGTTAATAATTTATTTTATATGCGGGAATATACTCCTACG
>JBEPXG010000167.1:0-2094 GCA_041642015.1 Halanaerobiales bacterium | reverse complement strand
AGACTTGGCTTACAAAGCCAAATCAGAGTTGCATCCTCAGGCAGGTCAGACTTGGCCAAAAGAGCCAAATATTAATATAGAAGAAAGTTTACCTAGTGGTGTAGGATTAAGTAATATAAGAATTAGTGCTGATGATACATTAGACATTGAGTTTGTAAATGTAGCAGGAACAAGTTCTAGTTCTAAAGAAGTTGATAGTACAGTTTTAGTTATTAAGAGAAAATAATATGCCTCACGTTAAAAGAGACCCTAATATAGGACATACCGGAGATAGTAAAGATCCCAAGGAAGATGCTGCTAATTTAGACCTCCCTGATAAGACCCCAAGGGATGAAGCTATTGACTCTGCTGAACAACAAATTACAGAAGGTATTGGTGAGGCTATAGCTGCAATTGAGGCAGGTCAGGCGGCTGCTGCTCAAGCTGCTATTGAGGCGGCTAAAAAGAGTGCTAAAGCTATATTGGAAGCTACTCAAATGGGCATTGAAGCTCAGGAGAGGTTCTTTGCTATAGCTGATAAAAAATTATCTCCACTAATTGCTCAAGGCACTGAAGCTAGTAGAGAACTAGCTTCTATGTTAGGTATTCCTAATGATGAAGGAGAAATTGTACCTTATAATCTTGATAAGCTTAGAAAAACTCCTGGCTATCAATTTGTTGTATCAGAATCTATAGATAATATATTACAGTCTGCAATAGGTAATAAGTTATCAACTACTACTACAGATAGAATACAAGAAAGGGCTGCTGGTTTAGCCTCACAAAGATTTGATAAACGACTAGGTAATCTTCAGAAGGTATCTGACAGAGGCTTACAGGCTGGAGCCGCTTTAGGACAAGTTGCGTCTAAGTTTGGTACAAATGTAAGTAATCTGGCTGCCAGTTCTGGTGCAGGACAAGCACAAGCATTTACGACGGCAGGACAAAATCTAGCTAATATTTTTACATCTAGTGCTGCTAATATTGCTGGACTAGAGTCTAGTTTAGCTTCTACCTTGGCTGAATTAGAGCTAGTTAGAGGTAAGGTAGGTCCGTTTGGTAAGAGAGGTGGTGGCGGTATTGGAACTGGAGCAGCTATGATTGCTGGTGCTCAAATTGGCGCTAATTTTGGTGCTCCTGCTGCTGCTGCTGGTGCTGCAGGAGGTTTTATTGCTGACAAGTTAGGTATAATATAATGGCTAGTTTAATTGATTTTGATGCGGTAGCTAGATTTAATAGAGAAAGAGAAGAACCTAGCTTTGGGGAAATGTTAGTAAGAGCTGCTCCTAGTATTTCTAGTAGTATCTCTCAACATAGGGAATTCAAAGCACGTCAAGAAAAGAAACAGAAGTTGGAAGGGGCTTTTGAACAGGTTCAAAGTATGGTGTTTGGTCCTGATGAAAAGCAATTTATTTTAGGAGAAGATCCTCTTGATGAAAGCGCTGTTGGTATTGAGCAGGAGAGTGGTGCTGTAGCTTTTCCCGTAGATCAAACTGTGGCTAAACAGGAGGTACAGCAGGAAAGCTTTGATGTTATTTCTAGAGCATCTACACCATTAATAGAAGTAGGAATTAAAGAAGGATTACCTTCTCTTGTAGAGCTTGGTTCAAGATTTAAGCAAATTGAACAAGCAGATGCTAGTTTAGCTCTTAAAGAAGCTACTAGTATGAGAGCTAATATGAAAACATTAGCTGCTTTTCTTCCTGCTAATAACTCTCCAGAAGAGAACCTAGAATTAATGAATAAAATTAACATGCAGGATTTTTTAGGTATTCCGGAAGACTCTCTTGACACTTCAGAACAAGTGTCTGCTTTTATGCAAGCAGCTAAAGCTTTTAATAAATCAACTAATACTGTTCACAGTGCATATAAAGGAATAGGCCCTAATGGTGAAGAAGGCGTATATACTATTTTAAAAGATCGTACACAAAGCTTTATTCCTATAAAGCAGACTGCTGACATTACTGACAATCCTGAAGCTTTTGTTAGACAAACACGAGAAGTGTTAGCTGCTGGTGGTCTAGGGCCAGCGGGTCTATCAAAACTAGATTTAAAGACAGAAGAAGGTCGGCAGAAAGTTAGTGATGCTTATGTGAAAGGTATTCAGGCACAAGT
>JBEPXG010000166.1:0-4369 GCA_041642015.1 Halanaerobiales bacterium | reverse complement strand
ATATCTTTTAAACTATAAAGGGAGAAATGTTGCAATAGTCGCTAAACCATGTGACAGTCGAGCAATTGCTTCATACTTATCTGAAAACTTAATAAATAGAGATGAAGTTAAAATTATAGGAATAAACGGTTGTCCCGGTATTGAAGATAACACTGCCTGTAATGAATGTGATATAAGAAATGCAGTTATTGCTGACTATTATGTTGGAGAAAAGATGACTGAAGAAGATATCCAAAAAGAACTAAAAGAAAAAGATGATAAAATAGAAAAAATGAGTCCTAAAGAAAGAATGGATTACTTTAGAAGTGAATTTGAAAGATGTACCCGTTGTTATGCTTGTCGTGAAGCCTGTTTTATCTGTTACTGTGAAGAGTGTTTTACAGACAGTAATCAACCAAATTGGATAAAAGAAAGTGTAAGTTTAAATGATAATTTTACTTATCATATAATGCGGGCAATGCATATGGCAGGAAGATGTGTAAACTGTGGTGCTTGTGAGATGGCCTGCCCTGAGGGAATTGATGTTAGAGCCCTAGAAGCAAAAATGGTAAGAGTTGCTGATGAAATATTTGAGTATAGAGCTGGAATTGATTCTGAGCAAAAAACACTACTTGCTGAATATGATGTAAATGATAGTCAAAAGGGGTTTATGGACTAAGGGAGGTGAAAAGGGATGATGCTTAAAAAAATTAACTCAAGTCAGTTTGAAAAGATTTTTAATAAGTTGAAGAAAGAATATAATATTGCAGCACCTATATTACATCAAAAAGGTAAAAAGGAGCTAGTAGAATACAGTTTTATTGATGATTTCAAAAAAATCATTTGGGATAAACAACCTGATACTTCTCCAAAAAATATTATTTTCCCACAAAATACTTTTTTAGGTAATGATTACAACGGGAATAAAGAGTATGATAATAATAAAAAAACAATTATATTAGGTGTAAGAAGCTGTGATCTTAGGGCAATTAAAACTCTTGATCAGGTATTTATAGAAGATGAAATGTATACAGATCAAAACTATAAAGATATGAGAGATAACACAATCTTAGTTGGGCTTTCTTGTGAAAAAAGAGAAGAGACAAGTTTTTGTGATGTATTAGGTATTGATGCTATTGAAAGTGATAATGCACCAATCTATATATTTAAAGAAAAAGATAGCTTTTGGATAAAGGTTAAAGAAAAAGAGTATGAGCAACTCTTTATTGAACTACCTGATGGAAATAAAGATGAGTTTGAGAAATTAATAAACAAAAGAAGAGAAAACTTCAATGAAAGTAGTTTTGATTTAGATATTCCAGTACCTTTACCAGAAAAAGAAATATTTAAATCAGAAATATGGAAAGAAATGTCTGAAAAGTGTTTAAGTTGTGGAGTTTGCACCTATTACTGCCCAACTTGTTATTGTTTTAACTTTTTCTGGGAAGGTGAAGGTGAAGAGTCCACAAAGTATAAAAACTGGGATTCATGTATGTTTTCATCCTATACTGTTCATGCCTCCGGCCATAACCCCAGAGACAGCAAAGATAAAAGATATCGTAACCGTATAATGCACAAGTTTTCATATCATCCTTTAAACTATGAAGGATTAGGTTGTGTAGGATGTGGAAGATGTATAGATAGGTGTCCGGTTAATTTAGATATTAGAGAAGCATTGAAGTTAACAGAACAGTTTTTAGTTGAAAAAGGAGGGGCTTAAAGTGGTTAAAACTGATATGCTGCCTCAAAAAGCAGAGATATTAGATATTACACAAGAAACTACAAACTTAAATATCAAAACATTTAAAGTGAAGTTTAAAGATGATGACTTTCAACAAAAGTTTAATTATAAGCCTGGTCAGTTTATGATGGTTACAGTATATGGATTAGGAGAAGCCCCTTTTGGATTTGCATCTTCACCAACAAATAAAGACTACTTTGAGTTTTCAGTTAAAGAAGTTGGTTCTGTGACAAAAGAACTACACAATAAAAAAATTGGAGACACAATTGGAATCAGAGGACCATTTGGAAATGGATTTCCAGTTGAAACAACAGATGGTAAAAATATAATATTTATTGGTGGTGGAATTGGCTTAGCACCATTAAGATCTTTAATTAACTATGTTTTAGATGATAAAAATAGAGATAACTATAAAAGAGTACAGTTATTAAATGCATTTAGATCTCCAGAAGATACCCTTTATTGTAATGATTATAATAGGTGGGAAAGTACTAAAAATACCAATGTTAGATATACAATTGATGAACCCTGTGAAGGTTGGAGTAAATGTGTTGGATACCCTCATACTTTAATAGAAGATAAGTTAGAGTGGGATCTACCAAATACAAGATTTTTCACCTGTGGTCCACCAATTATGATTAAATTTGTTACTAATCGGTTAAAGGATTTAGGAATAAAACCATCAGAAATAATCACAACTTTAGAAATGAAAATGTCATGTGGAGTTGGTAAATGTGGACGTTGTAATATTGGGCATTATTATGTGTGTAAGGACGGACCTGTCTTTACAATGAAACAACTTGGTGAAATGCCTGATGAATATTAGTCAAGAGTATTGAGGAGGTAAATATATTGATTAAAAGAAATTTAATTAATGACAATATCTTTACAGAAAAACAGTTAGACAAAATACATAATGCAACTGTAGAGATATTAAAAGACAATGGTATTGAAATCCTCTCAGACAAAGCTAGAGATATATTTAAAGAAAATGGAGCTAAAATCAAAGATAATCAGGTCTTTATATCAGAACAAATGATAGAAAAGGCTTTAAAAGTAGCTCCTAAAAAATTTACTATTCATGCCAGAAATCCTGAAAACAATGTTACAATTGGAGGTAAAAACACCGTTTTAGCACCTGGTTATGGTGCTCCTTTTATCATGGATTTTGATCAAAATAAGAGAAGAAGAGCAGTATTTGATGACTATGTTAATTTTACAAAACTAGCTGGCTATAGTAACTTTATTGATGTAGTTGGTGGAGTTTTAGTTGAACCAACCGATGTTGAAGATGAAATACGTCATGTAAAGATGCTTAAAGCAGCAGTCAAGTATACTGATAAATGTCTAATGGGAAGTGCCATGGGTTCTAAAAAAGCAAAAGAATCAATTGAAATGGCATCACTAATTTTTGGTGGTATGGACTATATTAAAGATCATCCTGTAATGATAACATTAATCAATACTAATTCACCACTTCAAATAGATGCAAGGATGTCTGATGCATTATTAGTTCATTCCAGTCATAATCAACCAATTGTTGTTGCTTCCTTAAGTATGACAGGAACAACTGCTCCTACTACAATAGCTGGAGCATTAGTTCAACAAAATGCAGAAATATTAACAGGTATTACTCTTTCACAACTTGTAAATCCTGGTGCACCTGTAATATACGGATCAGCATCAAGTGTAGTTGATTTAAAAACAGGTAATCTAGCGATCGGTAATCCAGAAACAGCAAAAATGTTTAATGGTACAGCTCAGATTGCAAGGTATTATGGTTTACCGTCTCGGGGTGGAGGATCATTAACTGATTCATTAAAACCAGATGCTCAAGCAGGTTATGAATCAATGATGAACTTTATCTCAGCAGTTAAAAGCGGATTTAACTTTATACTTCATTCTGCAGGTTTATTAGAAAACTATATGACAATGTCATATGAAAAGTTTTTAATCGATGATGAAATTGTAGGAATAGTTGATAACTATGAAGCAGGTATAAAAGTTAATGAAGATGAATTAGCTAAAGAAGTAATTATGCACGTTGGTAGTAGTGGAAACTTTATTGCTGAACAACATACCTATAACCATATGCGTGATCTAAGACAACCTATATTAAGTTCAAAAGGAAGATACTTCAGTAACGAAAATCAACCTGATACTGCTACGAGGGCAAATAAGATGTATAAAGATATCTTAGAAAACTATGAAAGTCCTCCTTTAGACAGTAAAATTGAAGAAAAACTAGATCAGTTTATTGAAAAAATTAAAAAATAATTATTAGGGAGTGATATGTTTTGAAAAGTGATATTCAAATAGCACAAGAAGCTACAATGGAACCAATAGTTGATGTAGCTAAAAAGATCGGATTAAGTGAAGATGACTTAGAGATGTATGGTAAGTACAAAGCAAAGATTAAGTTTGATACTTATCAAAGACTACAGTCTAATAAGGACAGTAAGTTAGTCTTAACAACTGCAATCACACCTACTCCAGCTGGAGAAGGTAAAACAACTACCACAGTAGGTTTAGGTCAAGCCCTAAACCAAAGAGGTAAAAACGCAATGATTGCAATCAGAGAACCATCCCTAGGACCTACAATGGGTATTAAAGGTGGTGCAGCAGGTGGTGGTTACTCACAAGTAATTC
>JBEPXG010000165.1:0-4383 GCA_041642015.1 Halanaerobiales bacterium | reverse complement strand
ATAAAATTCCAAGTCCAAGTGTTCCTAAACCTACAACAGACATACCCATAACTGCTCCACCTGAAAAAGCAACTTGTAAAGCTTCATTTAAACTACTTCGCGCAGCATTGGTAGTTCTTGCATTTGCCTTTGTAGCAATCTGCATACCAATATAACCTGCAAGTGCAGAAAATATAGCACCCAAAACAAATGAAACCGCTGTCTGCCATCCTAAACTACTAGTAAAGAAAATAATTACTGCAACAATCAACACAAAAAACACTAATATTCTGTATTCACGACCTAAAAAAGCCATTGCACCTTCATTAATGGACTTTGATAGTTCTTTCATTTTATCAGTTCCCATGCTGGCTTTCTTAACTTTTGAGGCCATATATAGTGCGAATAATAGTGCGATCACTCCTGCAATAGGAGTATAAAATATCATTTCCGGACACCCCCATGTCTGTATTTAATTTTAGAGAAATGCTAATACTAATGATGTTATCATAAAGACTATAGCAGCCCCTGTTGTAAACTTACTTAATTTTTCATCCATACCTTTAGACTTCTTACCTAAAAATTGACTGGCACCACCATCAATTACTCCCGACATGCCAGCACTTTTACCTGATTGGAGCAATACACCAACAATTACTGTAACTGCAACAATCAGATGAAATATTTTTAAAATTAACACTTGCGGTCACCCCCAGCTATTATTATTTCGCTATTCATTCCTCAGCACTAATACATTTTAACATAATCATGATAAAAATACAATATATTAAGCAGATTTAATAGTTTTTTTGTAAGAGTTAAACAAATCAAAGAGCTGATCTAATTAGATCAGCCCCTATTTATACATTTATTTATAAAATGTCACAAATCTAGACAACTTTTCTTAATTTTTCTTTAACTTTATCACTAATATCTGTAAAGATTGAATACAGAACTGGAATAACATAAAGTGTTAAGAAGGTTGAAAACAGTAATCCACTTATTACAACTATTGCTAATGGTTGTTGTAGTTCAGAACCTTCACCAATTCCTAAGGATAATGGAATCAATGCAAGTATAGTTGTCAAGGCTGTCATCATTATAGGTCTTAAACGGATCGGACCAGCTTCTAATATTGCATCAATCTTATTTTTACCTTCATCTCTTATTCTATTAATATAATCTACTAGAACAATCGCATTGTTTACAACAATTCCTGCCAGAGCTATTACACCAATTAAGGAAGGAACTGAGATTGTTGTTTGTGTTATATATAATCCTAAGATTACTCCCACTATTGCTAATGGTACTGTAAACATAATTACTAGTGGGTGTACAAATGATTCAAACTGTGAAGCCATTACCATATAAACTAATACAATAGCTAAGAGGAATGCATAAAATAGATCTGTAAATGATTCTTGTAAGTCCTGGAACTGTCCTCCAAATCTTATGTCATAACCTTCAGGAAGATCAATATTATTATTAACTCTTTCCTGAATTGCACTTACTGCTGTATTTAAGTCTGTTTGATATAATGAAGCTGTTATTTCAGCATATCTTTCCTGATTAATTCTTAAAATTTCTTTAGGTCCTTCAGATACTTCAAACTTTGCTACTCTATATAATGGTACTTTTGCTCCACTAGGTGAAGGAACCATGATATTTTTAATCTGTTCAATGTTTTGTTTATCTTCATCTTTTAAAGTTACTCTAACATCATATTCATTACCTGTTACTTCATATTGAGTAGCCACATCACCAGTAATGGCAGATTTCACTGTATTAGCAACAGTTCTAACTCTTAAACCAAGTCTTGCTGCAAGTGAACGATCAATATTAATTAAAAATTCAGGTCTACCTTCTTCAAATGAGTCAGCAATTTCTCTAACTCCTTCAACCTGTCTCATTTCATCCATTACCAATTCTGATAATCTTTCTAATTCAGTTAAATCATCACCAACAACTTTAATATTTACTGGTTGACCAGCTCCCATACCGCCTCCCATGTACATATCTTGAGATTCGATATTAATATCAGCACCTGGAATCCTTATCTTGTTTCTTAACTCTTCCATTACTTCACTAGTAGAACGATCTCTTTCTGATAAATCTTTTAGAAGTACTGTAAATGTACCAGATTCTGAGGCTGCTGAACCACTCATAGCATCCCCAACACCAATATTAGAAAAAATTGTTTTAACTTCAGGTACATCTTGTAATATATCTTCAATCTCTCCTGCTACTTCTTGAGTATCGTCTAATACCGTTCCAACTGGAAGGTCATAATTTATGGTCATCTGTCCCTGATCAAAGGTTGGTAAAAATTCAGCTCCAAGATCTATTGCTAATAGTCCACCAACTGCAATTAATATTACGATTAATGTAACTACAATCCAACGATGATGTAAAAACCAATTTAAAGAGTTCCTATAGTTCTTTTTAATAAATCCTAATTTTGTATCATCAGAAATATTTAACTGTTTTTTAGACAACTTTAATATTTTTGATGAAAGCATTGGTATCAAGGTTAAAGCAACTATTAATGAAGCAAAAAGTGAGAAACTAACAGTTAGAGCTAGTTCTCTAAAGATCTGTGCTGTTAAACCCTGTACAAATATTACCGGTAAAAACACAACTATTGTAGTAAAGGTTGAAGCTGCAATTGCCATTCCTACCTCTTCACTACCTCTACTTGCTGCTTCTACCCTGTTAAGTCCATACTGCTTATATCTAAAGATATTTTCTAGTACTACTATCGAGTTATCCACCAACATACCAATACCAAGTGCTAGACCACCAAGTGATACTATATTGATGGTTAATCCACTGAAATATAGTAATAGGAATGTTGATACAACAGAAATTGGTATTGTTAAACCAATTATTATTGTACTTCTAATATTTCTTAAGAAAATTAACAGAACTAATACAGCTAATATTCCACCAATAATTGCATTCCTATATACACTATTAATTGACTGTTCTATATATTCAGCCTGGTCAGCAATTGGTACCATATTTAAGTTCGGTTGCTCTTCTTGAATTGCTTTAATTTCATCACGTACACCTTGAGCAACAGAAACTGTATTAGCATCAGTTTGTTTTTGAATTGTAAGCCCGATACTGTCTTCACCATTAACTCTAGCTATTGTATTAACTTCTTTAAAAGTATCTTTAACAGTACCAATATCACTTAACTTTACAAATCCACCTCTTGAACCAGTTGGAATAACTACTTCTCTAATCTGGTCCACACTTTCAAACTTACCTGTTACTCTTACAATATATTCAACATTACCTCTATTTATCTGTCCACCTGATACATTAAAGTTTTCCAACATCAGGTTTTGAGTTACGGTATTAAAATCTATATTATAGTTTTCCATCTTATTACGATCTAATTCAATTAAAATTTCTTTATCAAGACCACCAGTAATACTAACTGATGCAACACCTGGTAATCTTTCTAATCTTGGTACTACATTATCTTCAACATTTGTTTTTAAATCAGCTAGATTTTCACCACTGTAGACACCCAACTGTAAGACAGGTATCATTGAAGGGTCAAACTTAAAAACTAAAGGATCTTGAGCATCTTCTGGTAGAAATCCAGAAACTAAATCCGTTTGTTCTCTCATATCTAATGCTGCAAAGTCCATATCAGTACCAAAGTTAAACTCCATTATAATTGTAGACTGTCCGGCATCTGAAATAGAACTGATCGAACTTACATTGGTAACCGTAGCCAATGAATTTTCTAAAGGTTTTGTTACCAAAGACTCAATCTCTTCTGGTCCAGCTCCTTGATAACTTGTAATAACTGCTGCTCCTGGAAAGTTAATTTCAGGTAATAGATCGATATTTAATCTATCAAGTGATATAAAACCTAAAATTACTACTAATAAGATGAGCATTACAGTTGTTACACTGCGTTTGATCGAAAAATCAGATAACTTCATTATTCAACCACCTCAACAGACTGCCCATCTGTTATATTGTTTTGACCTCTTGTAATTACAGTGCTATCTTCATTTATTCCACTAACTATTTCAACTCTACTACCATATACAATCCCCACTTCAATATCTTTTCTAACTGCTTTATTATCTTCAACAATATATAGATAAGGTGAAGTTTCTAAGTTAACAACTGCATCAATTGGAACTGTAATAGCATTAACTGCACTTTCCTTATTTATACTAATATCAACAAACATACCTGGATAAACATTACTAGGCTTACTAACAAATTCAACTGTTAAAGGATATGCCTCGGTCTGAGGATTAACCACAGGTGATATTGTTTTAATAATACCTTCATAACTATTATTGTTTGTTTTTATAGTTACTTTATCACCTTTTTTAACATATGGTCTTAATTCAGGAGTAATACTTGTCTCTA
>JBEPXG010000164.1:0-4417 GCA_041642015.1 Halanaerobiales bacterium | reverse complement strand
ACCATCAGAATATGTTGTGTGCAAGTGTAAATCTACAAACATAATTTACCTCCAGATATATTTATTTAAAGGCGTAAAAAAACCTGCTTGTCGGTCAGACAAACAGGTTATAGTCGTCTTTATCTCGGTTCAATAATTAACTTTATAGCAGTCCTTTCTTCACCATCAATTTCGATATCAGTGAAAGCGGGAATACAAATCAAATCAATGCCACTCGGTGCAACATATCCTCTTGCAATTGCAACTGCTTTTACTCCTTGATTTAAAGCGCCAGCTCCTATTGCTTGTAGTTCTGCACTTCCTTGTTCTCTAAGAACACCTGCTAGAGCACCAGCTACAGAATTTGGATCAGAATTTGCTGAAACTTTTAATACATCCACTTCTATAATACCCCCTTGTATATTATTAAATTAAATTGTATTATTAATATTCTCATTAAAGGAAAAAATTCCTGCAAATATTTGAAAATATTTTCACAGCTTAATCCGTTAATTTAAAGGAGTTAATTGAAGTAGTTTGTCCTTTATTGTTAAAAGTTGCATAAATTCCAGATAATTTTACCTGACCAGTTGCTACTTCTAGTCTTTTGGGCATTTTTGTTTTGAGTCTATAAAGTACTTTTTCTTTTTTCATACCTAATATTGAATCACAGGCACCTGAAAAGCCAAGATCTGTTATATAACCTGTTTTTTTGTCTAATATTTGTGCATCATTGGTCTGTACATGAGTATGTGTTCCTACAACTAAAGATACTTTTCCATTAACATATTCAGCAAATGCTCGTTTTTCTCCAGTTGCTTCAGCATGAAAATCTACAATTATATAATCAGCTTCATCTTGAATTTCATCATAGACATCATCAAAAGCTTCTATAGGTGAATTATTATCGCCCATAAAGACCTGTCCAATTAAACTGATTACAACAAGATTTTTGCCATTGACTTTATAAATATTATAACCTCTACCAGGTACTGATCTATTAAAGTTTAAGGGCCTTATTATTTTTTGATCGGAATCAATAAATTCAAAGATACTTCTGTTTCCCCAGGTATGGTTACCCATCGTTATACAGTCAATGCCATATCCATAAAGTTCTTTTGCAGTATTTTCTGTTAATCCATATCCTCCAGCTGCATTTTCTCCATTAGCAATTATGAAATCAATATTTTTTTCTTTTTTTGCTTTATCCAATAGTTTTCTTACAGAACGTCGACCTGCTCTTCCTACTATATCTCCAATATATATTATATTCATTGTTATCATACTCCATTTTTAATTTTAAAAAAGGCCCTAATTAAAGGGCCTTTATATTCATATTTATTTTGCATATTCAATTTGTCTAGTTTCTCTAATAACAACAATTTTAATCTGTCCCGGATAATTAAGGTTTTCTTCAATCTTATTTTTAATATCTCTTGAAAGCTTACTAGCTGTTACATCGTCAATCTGTTCGGACTGTACAATTACTCTAATTTCACGACCAGCTTGAATTGCATAAGCGTTTTCAACACCATCAAATGATTTACCGATATCTTCAAGTTCTTCTAATCTCTTGATATAGGCTTCTAGAGTCTCTTTACGAGCACCTGGTCTAGCTGCTGAGATTGCATCTGCAGCTGCAACTAATACAGCTTCAACAGATTGGAAATCAACATCACCATGGTGAGCTTCTATACAATGAATTACATCTTCGGATTCACCGAACTTTCTTGCTATATTTACACCAATATCAATGTGAGGTCCTTCAACCTCGTGGTCAATAGCTTTACCAATATCGTGAAGTAGTCCTCCTCGTTTAGCAAGTGTTGAATCAGCACCAAGCTCATCAGCCATTACTCCTGCTAAAAATGAAACTTCTAAGGAGTGATTTAAAACATTTTGTCCATAACTGGTTCTGAACTTTAATCTTCCAAGATATTTTACTAATTGAGAGTCAAGGCCATGAACTCCTGAATCAAATGTCGCTTGTTCACCAGTATCTTTAATTTGACTATCAAGCTCATCTTTAGCCTTTTCAACCATTTCTTCAATACGTGCTGGATGAATTCTACCATCAATAATGAGTTTTTCAAGAGCAATTCTTGCAATTTCTCTTTTTATTGGATCATAACCAGAAATTACAACAGCTTCTGGTGTATCATCTATAATTAAGTCAATACCAGTAAGACTTTCTAAGGCTCTAATATTTCTACCTTCTCTACCGATTATTCTACCTTTCATCTCATCATTTGGTAGATCTACAACTGTTACAGTAGTTTCAGAGACATAATCTCCTGCACATCTTTGAATAGCCAGTGAAATAATTTCACGAGCCTTTTTATTAGCCTCTTCTTTTGCTTCTCTTTCTTTTTCTTTAATCATCTTAGCATATTCATGATCAAGTTCATCTTCCATTTTAGAAAGTAAATAATCTTTTGCTTCACTGTGTGATAAGTTAGATATCTTTTCTAATTTTTGAATTTCTTTTTGTTTTATTTCTTGAATTTCTTCTTTTTCGTTTTCAACTTCATTTAATTGCCTTTTAAGTTTTTGTTCTTTTTTCTCTAAATTTTCACTTTTATTATCAAGTGTTTCTTCTCTATGCATTAAACGGTCTTCTAGACGCTGAAGTTCATTTCTTCTTTTTTGACTTTCACGATTAGCATCTTCTCTAATCTTTTGGGCTTTTTCCTTAGCTTCAAGGGTAATTTCCCTGATTTTAGATTCTGCTTCACGTTCAGCCTCTTCAAGAATTTTACGAGATTCTTCTTCAGCAGACTGAATCCGGGCTTCAGCAATAAACTTTCTAATAAAGTAACCAACAATTAATCCCGGGACAAGGGATATGATTACTATTAATAGGGTATTATAAATTATTTTCACCTCCTAGTTTATTTTAAAAACATATTCAGTTTTTAAATACATCACATTTATTTTATCTTTTTTTTGGTTATGTGTCAAGAAACAAAAAACCTGTATACGTTAATATACAGGCAAAATTGAAAGATATTTATATTTTATTTAATCATCTTTATCTTCTTTATTTTCTTCTTCTTCCTTATCATTAATACTATCATCTTCTATTAATCCTACTTTTACTTTGATCTTATGTTCGATTTCTTCAAGTATATCTTCATTTTCAGAAAGAAATTCTTTTGAATTTTCTCTACCTTGCCCTAATCTAACATCACCATATGAGTACCAGGAACCTGCTCTATCTATGATATTTGCTTGTTCACCCATATCTAAAACACATCCGGTTCTTGAAATACCGGTACCATACATAATATCAAATTCTGCTTTTCTAAATGGTGCAGCTACCTTGTTTTTAACAACTTTGGCTCTAGCATGTGAACCTATTATTTCGTCACCATCTTTTATAGTTTGAGATCTTCTAATTTCTATTCTAACAGATGAATAAAATTTGAGTGCACGTCCACCAGGTGTTACTTCAGGGTTACCAAACATTACCCCAACTTTTTCACGGATCTGATTAATGAATATACAAGCAGTATCAGATTTTGAAATTGCTCCTGAGAGTTTTCTCATTGCCTGTGACATTAATCTTGCCTGAAGACCTACATGGGCATCACCCATTTCACCTTCTAATTCTGCTTTTGGAACTAATGCAGCAACGGAGTCTACAATTACTAAATCAATTGCATTACTACGAACTAAAGCTTCAGCAATTTCTAAAGCTTCTTCACCATTATTAGGTTGTGATATTAATAAATCATCTATATTTACTCCTAGATTTTCGGCATATCTTGGATCTAGGGCATGTTCAGCATCAATAAATGCAGCTATACCACCTTTTTTTTGAGCTTCTGCAATAATATGTAACCCTAAAGTTGTTTTACCAGAAGATTCATTACCATAAAGCTCAATTATTCTTCCTTTGGGTATTCCTCCAACACCTAAAGCAATATCTAAAGGTAGAGCTCCAGTTGGTATTGATTCAATATCTAATGATGTTCTATCTCCTAGTCTCATTATTGAACCCTGTCCAAATTGTTTTTCAATTCTTTTTACCGCCATATCTAGCGCTTGTTCTTGATCTTTATTTTTGGCCAAAAATATCACCTCTGTCTTATTTTATGTTTTTATTATAGAACAAATGTTTACTTATTGCAAGCTTTAAGTTAAATTTATAGAAAAAATTTCTTCATAAACAGGCCCACTTTTATATAATTTACTTTCTATTAAAGAAACTTGATTTACTTTTTGATATATTCTTAAATCATTATTATTTATAAATTTATTATAATCATTTTTTAACTTGTTTATATTAGTGCTTTTTCTTGTTCTGGCAAAGGTTAAGTGTGGTACATATTCTCTGTTTTCTTTATCAAAACCTAGATCGGAAAGAGAATTTTCTATACTAGATTGTATTTTTTTTAGTCTATTTATGTCACCATTTAGTCCAAAAAAGAGTACT
>JBEPXG010000163.1:2835-4433 GCA_041642015.1 Halanaerobiales bacterium | reverse complement strand
TGATTTAAAGTTTGGAAAGTGTAGGTTTGCTCTGGCAGGACTACCTGAAAGCAAAGAAACTCTTTTACAAAGAAAGGTTGCTACAAAGTATCCAGACTTTACAAGAAGATATTTTAAGAGTAAAGGTGAACCTGTTGAGATAATTAAATTAAATGGATCAATTGAATTAGCTCCATTAACAGGACTTGCTGATACTATTTTAGATATTGTACAAACTGGTCGAACCTTAAAAGAAAATGGACTTATAGTCTATGAAAACATTCAAGATTTAAGTGCCAGACTTGTTGTAAACAAAGTAAGTATGAAAACTTACCAAAAAGAAATCTCTAAAATAATTGATGCCCTAGAAGATGAGCTTGAGGAGGAATAATTGAGCATGTTGAAAAAAATAGATCTAAAGGGAAGTAATATAAAAAAAATAAAAGAGATCTTAGATGAAAGATCTAAAAAAGATCTTAGTGAATATAGAAAAATAGCCCAAGATATTATTAATAATGTAATTGAAAGACAAGATGAAGCTTTATTTGAATATACATTAAAGTTTGATAATGTAAAAATTAATAATAATAACATAAGAGTAACAAAAGAAGGAATAAAAAAAGCAGTTGAAACTGTAGATAGTAGATTTTTAAATGCTTTAAAAAATGCTGCTGATAATATTATAGAGTTCCACGCAAAACAAAAAGATAAATCATGGCAGATGCAAAAACCAGGTGGAAAGATAACAGGTCAAATCTGCCAGCCTCTAGAAAAAGCTGGAATCTATGTTCCGGGTGGTAGAGCATCATATCCATCATCAGTACTAATGACAGCATTACCAGCAAAGGTTGCAGGAGTAAAAAAAATTGTTATGGTAACTCCACCTTCTAAAGATGCTAAAGTTGATCCTAAAATACTTGCTGCAGCAGATATAGCAGGTGTAGATGAAATATATAAGATAGGTGGAGCACAAGCTATTGCAGCTTTGGCGTATGGAACTGAAATCATTCCATCTGTTGATATAATAGTAGGACCAGGAAATATTTATGTAACTATGGCTAAAGAGATTGTTTTTGGTAAAGTTAAGATAGATATGACAGCTGGACCTAGTGAGATTATGGTTGTTGCAGATCAACATTCAGACCCTAGTTATATAGCAGCTGATCTGATGAGCCAAGCAGAACATGATCCATTAGCTTCATCTATTTTAATTACAGATTCTACTGTGTTAGCAGAAAAGGTAGTAGATGAGATTGATAAACAGATTAAAAAATTATCAAAAAAAGAGATCATAAAAAAATCATTAAGTGACTATGGACTCTTAATTGAGATTGATAACATTAAAGAAAGTATTGAAATAATAAATGAAATTGGACCTGAACATTTAGAATTATCAATTGAAAAACCGTTTGATCTATTAGGAGATATTAAAAATGCCGGTTCAATATTTTTAGGAGAGTATGCACCAGAACCATTGGGTGATTATTATGCAGGACCAAATCATGTTTTACCAACTGAAGGTACAGCAAGATTTTTCTCTCCATTATCAGTTAGAGACTTTTTAAAATACTCTAGTTTTATCTACTATACAAAAGATGCATTTTTAAAGGATTCAGATT
>JBEPXG010000163.1:0-2825 GCA_041642015.1 Halanaerobiales bacterium | reverse complement strand
GTAATTACTCTAGCTGAAGGAGAAGGCTTAACTGCCCATGCGAACTCTATTAAAGTGAGAAAAGAGAAGTTAGAAGGTGAAAATAATGAAGATTAATATCAAGGAACTTGCTAGACCAGAAGTTGCAAAGATTAAACCATACAAGGGTGAAAAAGATAACCAAGAATATAGAATGAATTTATCTGGGAATGAATCCCCTTATGATTTACCCTTAGATATAAAAAAAGAAGTTGCTGAACAGATTATAGAAAATAATTTAAACTATTATCCTAAACTGTATTCAGAGTCTTTAAGGTGTAAAATTTCTGAATATCTTGATTATAATATAGATTGCAATCAAGTTATTGTTGGAAATGGATCAGATGAAGTACTCTCAATGCTAATTGATACCTTTATCAATCCAGGGGATAATGTATTAGCAGCTGCTCCTACTTTTTCAATGTATCAGTTTTTTACTGAATTAGCTGGAGGAAATTATCATAACTTTCTTTTAGCAAATAATGAATTTAACTATCAGTCTATGATAGATAAGATAAATGATATAGATCCTAAAATTATCTTTTTGTGTTCTCCAAACAATCCTACCGGAGAACTACTATCTAAAGAAGTGATTTTAAAACTAATCGATAACTACTCAGGGATTTTAGTTATTGATGAAGCATATGCTGAATTTTCTGGGTTTAGTTTTTTAGAATATGTTAATAAACATAATAATTTGGTTGTTACTCGTACTTTTTCAAAAGCCTTTGGATTAGCCAGTATAAGATTAGGTTATCTTATTGGTAATAAGGATTTAGTTCAAGAAGTAGCCAAAGTAGTTAAACCATATAATATTAATTCAATAACATCACTAATAGGTAAAACAATTTTAAGAGAGAGTAATGTTATTGAACAAAGGGTAAACAAAATAGTTAAAGAAAGAAAAAAATTATATGATGAACTTATTAAATATGATAGTTGGAATGTGTTTCCATCATCAGCAAACTTTATATACATTGAAGGAAGTAAAACAACAGAATTTAAAGAAATGTTAAATAATGAAGGAATAAAAATACGATCATTTGATAGCAAACCTCCTGCAATAAGAATAACTGTTGGTAAAGAAGAAGATAATAAAGAGGTAATAAGTATTTTTAAAAAGTTTAAGGAGGGAAATAAAAGTGAGTGAAAAAAGAGTAGCTTCTAAAAAAAGAGAAACTTATGAAACAAAGGTAGAGGTAACTATAAATCTTGATGGAGATGGTAACGGACAAATTGATTCAGGTATTAAATTTTTTGATCATATGTTAAACCAATTAGCAAAGCACAGTGGCTTTGATTTAACAATTAAAGCACAAGGTGATCTTGAGATTGATGAACACCATACTGTTGAAGATATAGGGATCACATTAGGAGATGCATTTTTATCTGCTTTAGGAGATAAAAAAGGAATTAAAAGATTTGCTAATAATTTAGCTCCACTTGATGAAACTTTAGTAAGAACTGCTTTAGATATCAGTGGCCGTCCTTATATTTTTACTGATTTGAATTTAACAAGAGAAATGGTTGGTGATTTCCCTTCTGAATTAACTGAAGAATTTTTAAAATCTTTTGTTAATCATGCTAAAATAACTTTACATGTAGATCTCTTAAGAGGAGATAACTGTCACCATCAAATTGAAGCTGTATTTAAATCACTTGCTCTGGCATTAAAAGAATCAACTGAGGTTGTATCAGATAAAATGCCTTCAACCAAAGGAATGCTTTAAAATGATTGGAATTATTGACTATGGTGCAGGTAATTTAAACAGTATTAGTAAGGCAATTGAACATATTGGATTCAAGACAGAAATAATAGGTAAGTATGTTGATATAGATAAATATAAAGCGGTTGTACTACCTGGAGTAGGAGCTTTTCCAGGTGCAATAGAACGATTAGAAAAAAATGATTTAGTTAGATTTATCAAAGATTTTGTTCAAACTGATAAACCTATGTTAGGTGTATGTTTAGGTATGCAGCTTTTATTTGAATATGGTTATGAAGATAAAAAAACTAAGGGTTTAGAATTACTTTCTGGTGATGTAGTAAAAATGAAAGGGAATTTTAAAATTCCCCATATGGGATGGAATGAGTTAGAGATAATAAAAGAAGATAATTTATTTAATGGTTTACCAGATAACCCACATTTTTATTTCGTTCACTCTTATAAACTTAACAAAATCACAGATCAGGTAATAGCAGTAACAGACTATGGAGGAAAAGTTCCTGCAGTCGTAAGAAAAGATAATATTATTGGATTTCAGTTCCATCCTGAAAAAAGTGGTTCAAATGGTTTAAAACTACTTGAAAACTTTGGGGAGTTGGTTAAATGATAATCTTACCAGCTATAGATATAAAAAATGGAAAAGTAGTGCGTTTAAAACAGGGAGATTTTAATCAAGAAACAGTTTATAGTAATAATCCCTTAGAAATTGCAAAACAGTTTGAAAAAGCTAAAGCTAAGTGGCTTCACATTGTGGATTTAGATGGTGCTTCTTTAGAAAAAAACAGAAATATTGAAATCATAAAAGAGATCAGAGAAAACACATCTTTATCTATTCAAACTGGTGGTGGGATAAGAAGTAAAGAAGATGTAAAAAAATTAATTGATTTAGGTATTGACCGAGTAATTATAGGTACTTTAGCTGTAAATAATCCTGAACTTTTAAAGAAAATAATTAACAAATTTGGTTCAGAAAAAATATTAATCAGTATTGATGCCAGAAATGGTAAAGTTGCAACTTCAGGTTGGCAAGAAGAAAGTGAACTTAAAGTAATTGATTTTGCTAAAAAGTTAGAACAACTG
>JBEPXG010000162.1:0-4499 GCA_041642015.1 Halanaerobiales bacterium | reverse complement strand
TTTTCTAATTTTGTTGTACATTCCGGACAAACTGATGCTTTAATATTAATTGATGAAAAACAATATGGACATTCTTTAGTATCAGGTGCTTTAGCAATTTCTTCTTTTTTCTTCATCTCTTTTAATTTATTATAATAAGTAATAGCAATATATAAGACGAAAGCAACAATAATAAAATCAACTAATGTATTTATAAATATACCATATTTGATAATAGGAACACCTGCTTCTTCTGCTGCTGCTAAAGATTCAAAATTTCTTTGACTTAAATTTATATATAAATTAGAAAAATTTACTTTGCCGATAATAAGACTTAAAGGTGGCATTAAAATATCATTTACAAATGATGTAATTATCTTATTAAAAGCAAGACCAATTATTATGCCAACAGCCATCTCAACAACATTACCTTTTAAAATAAAACTTTTAAATCCCTTTAACATTTTTACCTACCTCCTTCATATGAAAAAATAGACGATTATTTCCAAGAAATAAATATTATTTAAAACTATTTACTCTTTATAATAATTTTACCACTAACTCATACTAATAATCAATGTATATTTATATATTATAATTATATTTATTAGCAAATTTAAGATAATAAAACTATTTAGAAGAAATTAATAGTTATTGTATCTTAATTAGACTTAATAGCTTTACTACATCTTTGACTATTGCATATATCTAGACTATAATAAACATAGGCTCCAAGGAATACTTAAGAGAATTTATTCCAAGTAACAATCTTTATCGAAGACCTAGAATGTTCAATAAAGTCTAGACTTTGGGTTGGAGGTTAATGGGAGAAATTTATAGATAGTTGGTACTTATTCAGTACTAACATCAATAAATAAAATCTACATTGACCGAGGAAGATCTAAAGAAAGGATTTTAAGTGATTTAAATAGGCTTCGATGTAAAAAAGAGGATTGCGAAAAGAATAATGAATCAAAAAGGTTCGTTGGAGCCTTTTTTTATTTTGTATACTCTGCAATATAAGGTATATTTCTATATTTTTCTTCAAAATCTAATCCATAACCAACTACAAAACGATCATCAAGTTCAAAACCACTGTATTTTATTGGTAAATCAACTAATCTTTGATCTTTACAATCTAAAAATACACATAAATTTATACTATTTGGTCTTCTTGGTTTTAAATTTTTTAATATATAACTATGAGTTAGTCCAGTTCTTATAATATCTTCAATAACAATAATATCTCTATTTCTTATACTTAAATCTAGATCTTTTGTTATTTTTACCTTTTCTTTTGCTCCTTCAGTTGTTTTAAACCTTCCAATTGATAAAAAATCAATGTTATGATCTATTTTAAGTGACCTACTCAAATCTGATAAAAAGTAAATAGATCCTTTAAAAATACCAATTAATATTGGTTCAGAATTTTTATAATCATTATTGATTTCTTCTGATAAAACCTTTACTCTATCTTTTATTTCTCTCTCACTATAAATTATCTCTCCAATATTATCATTATTCATTAATATCACCTTCATTTTCTTTTATCTCATTAATACCAAATCTATTTAACAGTTTATGATAGTCTTTTTTATATACAATATTTATATTTACATTAGGATACAGTTTTTGTAACAACTTTACTTTTTTATTTTTTTCAGTAACATATTTTTGTTTCATAGTTGTTAATTCAATATATGTATCAAATTCAGGTAGATAAAAATCTGGTCTAAATCCCATTGACACATTCCCCTCTGCATCCCATTCTAATGGAAATTCTGACGGTTCATATTCCCATTTAATATTATACATATTTAATATTTCTGCAAAGTCTTTTTCACTGTCATGAACAAAATCTATGTCTTGAGAGTTTTGAGTATTAGTTTTATATTTATTTAAATTTTTAAATAGCGATTCTGGGTTCTCTTTTTTCATTTCAAGAAGATGAATAATTAAGTTTACAGATTCCATAACATCTAATCCTGCTGTATTAATGCTAAGATGGTATAACGAACTATTGTTCCAATCTTTATCAAATAATCTATGAACATATCTTCGATGTTTTCTATCACTTAAATCTATTGTTCTTATTGCCCTTTCTTTACTTATATTGTATTTATCCATTACTCGATGTATTCTTATTTTATCAGAACATATTATTTTAACATGAACTGCATGTGCATAATCTTTAAAAATGATTTGAGATCCCAACCCTAAGATTACTAAATTTTCTTCTTCAGCTTTCTTTTTTAATCTATCTATAATTATATCTTTAAATGTATCACCATTATTTGCTGATTTTAGATAATATTTGGAAGTCTCTTTTAACATATGGATATCATGGTCGTCAGCAACATCTGAAAGCCAATTATTAATTATATACTCTCTTGTTAATAGTTTAACCCCTAATTTATTGGCTAATTCTTCAGCTATTTCTTCTCCAAGACTTGATGATTGCCTTGAAATTGTTATAACGAACATTTGAAAGACCTCCTTTTATTCATCTATATTATAAATTCTTGATGTATTAACATTTTCCTGTAAAATAAAAACATTCATCCTAAAAAAACTGGATGAATGTAGCTAACTTTATTTGATTATCATATTAATATTTATAATAATTTAAAAATTTTGTTTTAAACCTCTAATTAAACTTAAAATGAGTTCTTTTTTTGCTAATTTATTAATCCAATTCTTCGGTATATTATTAATTCCATAAAAGGAACCTGCCATTTGTCCTGTTACTGCAGCAGTAGTATCAGTATCTCCTCCTAAATTAATTGCAAGGTCTAAAGCTGATTCATATCCATCTGAATTATTAAAACACCATAAACTAGCTTCAAGAGTATTTAATACAAATGCATTTGAATTAATATCTTTTATTTCCTTTGTCTTATAATTACCATTCACTCGATCTAAAACTCTTTCATCAAGATCCATATTTTTATATAGATCATTTAATAAATAATCTTTACTTTTTCCATTGATTGCATGAAAAATAAAGGCACCTAAATATTTACAAGAATCAATAGCCATAATATTATTATGTGTTGTTAATGAACTTTTTCCTGAATAATAAACAGTTTTATCAAAGTTATTTATGTAATACATAGGAATAGGTGCTAATCTCATTATACTTCCATTACCTGCTGCATTTTCTCTCTGAGGTGGTAATTCATTATTTTGAATATAATCAGTAATAGCTAAACTTGTGTTTCTACCTATTCCAAAAGCCCTTTTTTTTGAACTAAGATATCCATTTTCAAACCACTTAACATATCTATCCATTTGGCTATTTAAATTAAAACCATCTTTAATTAAACTTTCTGCTAGACAAAGAGCCATAGAGCTATCATCTGTCCATTGGCCTGCCCTTATATTATTTGGACCACCATTTTCCATTTTGCTATTGAATTCAATCTCACTGCTACTCATTCCTTCAAACGGTGCACCAAGAGCATCACCAACAATTAATCCCATTAAAGCTCCCTTGAATTTATTATTCATGTTATTTTACAAACACCCCTTTGATATATATTTCACTTATATCGTATAAATTAAACAGCACTATTGTTATCTCCTGCAAACAATATTATATTTTTTAAATTTTCTGATAACTATCTTTTTTTTGTTCTGTTTAATTTTTTTAATTTTAAATAAAAGGATTTTGATTATTTATGTCTAATTTAATATATACATCCTTTCACAGAGCTCCTGGATTTTTTCAGGAGCTTAACTATTGCTTTCTATTAATAAATTAAAAAGGAGCCAACAATATTGAATATAAAGAGTTTTATATCTTTGGTTGAAATAAGAACAAAAGTATCAAGTATGATTCCCTTTCTTTTAGGAACATTTTTTACCTTAAATCGATTTGGACAGTTTAGACCAATTAACTTTATATTATTTTTTATATCAACTATTTTAATTGATATGACTACTACTGCCATAAATCATTATTATGATTATAAAAAAGCTAAACATGAAGATGGTTATAACTATAATATACATAACCCTATTAAAAATTATAATTTAAAAACAAATACAGTTATTTTAACAATCCTTACTATGCTAACGATTGCTATTATTAGTGGTTTGATTTTATTTTTGAGAACAGATTTAATTGTATTAATAATTGGAATCGTATCTTTTATAGTTGGTATTACATACTCATTTGGTCCTATACCTATTTCAAGAACCCCTTTTGGTGAAGTCTTTTCCAGTATATTTATGGGTTTTGTTGTGTTTTACTTATCTGTTCACATTCATTTAAATATTGATAGCACAATAATAAATATTATAATAAAAAACTATCACATCTTTTTAGAAATAGATCTTATAGAACTAATTATAATATTTTTAGTCTCTCTTCCTGTTGTTTTAAGTGTTGCAAATATTATGTTAGCAAATAATATTACTGATATTGATGATGATATTAAAAATGAACGTTATACATTACCTATTTATATTGGAAAAGAAAAATCATTAACATTATTTAAATCATTATATTATTTATC
>JBEPXG010000161.1:0-4504 GCA_041642015.1 Halanaerobiales bacterium | reverse complement strand
TAATGTTTAAAAATAAATCTTTTATTATAGGAATGACTTTTCTAGTACTAATATCAAGTATATTTTTTATAGGAAGTACAGCAACTGCACAGGAAAGATTAGTTTTAGCAACAACCACAAGTACTGAAAATTCAGGTTTATTAGACGTATTGATACCACCTTTTGAAGAAAAGTTTAATACAAGGGTAGATGTTGTTTCAGTTGGTACTGGCAAAGCAATTAGTCTTGCAGAAAATGGAGATGCTGATATAATATTAGTTCATGCTAAAGATGCTGAAAATGAATTTGTTGAAGCCGGTTTTGGTGTAAATAGAAGAGATGTTATGTATAATGACTTCATTATTTTAGGACCAACTTCTGATCCAGCTGGAGTTAAAGGTATGGAAGATGCTAGTAAAGCTTTCAGTAAAATAGCTGAATCTAATAGTAGTTTTGTTTCAAGAGGAGACGATTCTGGTACTAACAAAAAAGAACTATCTATTTGGGCTAGTGCTGGTGTAGAACCTTCAGGTAATTGGTATATAGAAACCGGTCAAGGAATGGGAGCAAGTCTTAATATAGCAAATGAAAAAGAAGCATATATTTTGGCTGACCGTGGTACATATTTAGCATATAGTTCAGATTTAGATATAGAAATATTAGTTGAAGGAGATTCTCAATTATTTAATCCTTATGGTATTATCCCGGTAAATCCAGCTTATCATAATCATGTCAACTATCAGATGGCAATGGCATTTGTAGGGTATATAACTTCACAACAAGGACAAAAAATAATCAGTGAATATACTGCATATGGTAAAATATTATTTTATCCTTCAGCTATTAAGCTTAAAAACCTAAAATAAATTAAGGAATGAATATTAAATGGATTATATTTTATCTGCATTAAAAGATGCAATCAATTTAATACTTACTTTAGATCCTGAAGTTAGTAATGTTGTAGGTACATCTTTAAAATTGTCTTTAACTTCAACATTTTTAGCTGCATTATTTGGAATTCCTTTAGGGATTATAGTTAGTAAGATTGATTTTAAAGGTAAGTACTTTTTGAATACTGTATTAAATACATTACTAAGCCTACCTACAGTGGTATTAGGACTCTTTGTTTATTCAATAATATCTAGAAGAGGTGTTTTGGGTGAATGGGGATTATTATTTACTATTCGAGGTATAATAATAGGTCAAGTATTATTAATTATACCAATAGTTGTAGCACTAGTAAGAAATGCAATCCATGATATTGATGAAAAGATGTATAAAACAGCTATGTCATTAGGAGCAACCGATTCGCAAAAGTTTTGGTTGCTCATTTCTGAAGCTAGGTATGGTATTATAGGTGCTTTAATTACTAGTTTTGGAAGAGTTATAGGAGAAGTTGGTGTTTCTATGATGATTGGTGGTAATATAAAGGGCTTTACAAGAACAATTACAACAGCTATAGCAATGGAAACAAATAAAGGACGGTTTGGCTTTGCCCTAGCTTTAGGTATTATACTTTTATCTATATCATTTATTATTAATTTTATACTATATTTCTTTCAGTCAGGTGAATCAAAATGAAAAATATAATTTTAGAAGCAAATAATATAAAAAAATGTTATGATAAAGAACATGTATTGAATATAGAGAATATTAAAATATATGAAGCTGCTTTCAACTTTTTAATTGGACCTAATGGAAGTGGTAAGACTACCTTATTAAATATTTTAAGCATGGTAGATACAGACTTTAAAGGTGATATTATATATAGAGGACAAAAAGTAAAAAAAGATAAAGTAGATGCATTAAAATTAAGACGCAAGTTTTCTGTAATTTGGCAAAACCCATATTTATTTAAAGGTACGATTGCTCATAATATTGGATTACCTTTGAAATTAAGACAAGTAAAAACTAAAGAAATAGAAAAAAAAGTAAAAAATATAGCTAAAGAACTTGAAATATCACATCTTTTAAAAAAATCTCATAATGAACTCTCAGGAGGAGAAAGGCAAAAGGCTTCTATTGCTAGAGCATTAATTACAAATCCTGAAATTTTATTTATAGATGAACCAAATAATAGTCTTGATTATGAAAGTGCTAAATACTTTAACAATTTATTTTCAAAATTAATTGATGAGGGAATAACAATTTTACTTATTACACATGACCTTTATCAAATAGAACACTATGCAGATTATATTACATTACTAGATAAAGGAAAAGTTAGCAAAACAGGTTTATACGAAGAAATGGATATCTAAAGGAGGTCAATATTATGTATAACTTTTTAAACTTGAAATCATCATCTGAGTTTTGGAAAGTAGTAAAAGAAAATATTAATATAAAAGATGCTGAAATAGAAGTTGTTAATTTTAAAGAATCAGTTGGACGAATTCTTGCTCAAGATTTAGTATCAAATGAAAATTTACCTGCATTTGATCGATCTACTGTAGATGGCTATGCAGTGTGTGCAAGTGATTTAAAAGGTATATCTGAGTCATTACCAGCCTATCTGGATGTAGTTGGAAGTATTGAAATGGGGAAAGAAACCAATATAAAGATTAAAGAAGGTCAAGCAGCCTATATTCCAACAGGTGCTATGTTACCTGAAGGTGCAGATGCTGTAATAATGGTTGAATATACTGAGAAAATTTCAGATGATATGATAGAATGCTATAAATCCCTTGGTGTAGGTGAAAATATAATAAAAAAAGGTGAAGAAGTAAAAAATAACGAATTAATTTTAAAAAAAGGACATAAAATTAAACCTAGGGATATGGGAGCAATTGCAGGTTTGGGTTTTAATGAATTAAAAGTCTATAAAAAACCTGAAATAGTAATCATTTCAACTGGTGATGAATTAATATCACCTAATAAAGAAATTAAGTTTGGCCAAATCAGAGATATAAATACATATACAATTGGTTCTCTATTAAAAGAAGCAGGAGCTTATGTAAATCAAGTCGGTATTATTGAAGATACCTATCAAAATCTTAAAGATACAGTAAAAAAACATCTAACTGCAGATCTAATACTAGTATCTGGAGGAAGTTCAGCTGGAATTAAAGATATGACAGTTGATGTAATAAATGAATTGGGTAAACCTGGGGTATTAATACACGGCTTAAAGGTTAAGCCTGGTAAACCTACAATATTAGGACAAGTTGATCATACACCAATCATGGGATTACCGGGGCATCCGGGTTCTGCTTGGATAATTTCTAATCTATTTGTAAAACCATTAGTTAAACTATTAAGTGGTGAATATAATATTGAAAATATTGAAAAAAATATTGAAAAAGGTAATATAAAAATAAATGCAATATTAGATCGAAATATTTCTTCTGATAAAGGACGAAAAGAAATAATACCTGTAAAAGAGATCTATAAAAACAATAAAGTATATGCACAACCTTTATTAGGAAAATCCAGTTTTATGAAGGTATTTATAAATTCAGATGGATATATTGTTATTGATAGTAATTTAGAGGGGTTAAACAAAGGAGAAAAAGTTGATATAATATACTTTAATTAGGAGTTGACTTAACTAATGAAAAGAAAAACATATTTAAATAAAATATCATTAAATAAAGCTCAAGAAATATTGTTAGATAGATTTAAAGAATATTCTCTTGATACTGAAAAGATAAATGTAGAAAAAACTTATAATAGAATAACTGCTCAAGCAGTATTTGCCAAAAGCTCAGCTCCTCATTATTATGCTTCTGCAATGGATGGTGTTGCAGTAAACGCTGATAAAACAAACTTTGCAAATGAAAGAGACCCAGTAATATTTAAAAAAGACATAGAATTTGTATATGTTGATACTGGTGATCCTATACCTGATAAATTTAATGCTGTAATAAAAATTGAAGATGTAGAAGTATTAGATGAAACAAAAATAGAAATAATAAAAAGTGTACCAGTCTGGAATAATATTAGAAGTATTGGGGAAAGTGTAATAAAAAAACAGATGATTATACCTTCCTACACAAAAATTGATGCTTATGATGTTGGAGCAATGTTAGAAGCCCAAGTTTCTAATGTTAAAGTTTTAAAAAATCCAAAGACTAGTATAATACCAACTGGAAGTGAACTTGTAAGTCCTAACACTGAAAGAAAAAAGGGACAAATAACTGATTTTAATTCAATGATGTTAAAACTTTTAGCTGAGCAGTGGGGTAGTGATGTAGAAAAACATAAAATAGTTGAAGATGACTATGAAAAAATAAAGGAAAAGATCTTAGATTCAGTTAATAAAAATGATATAACTGTTACGATTGCTGGATCATCAGCTGGTAGAGAAGATTATACATTAAACATATTACAAGAAATAGGAAGAGTATTAGTCCATGGTGTAGATATTATGCCTGGTAAGCCAATTATTATCGCAGAAGTGAATAATAAACCTGTATTAGGAATGCCAGGTTATCCTCTCTCAGCATTATTAGACTTTAATCTTTTTTTTAAACCTTTAGTTAAACAATTTTTAAAACAATCTTATGAACCACCTGAAAGTGTTGAA
>JBEPXG010000160.1:0-4512 GCA_041642015.1 Halanaerobiales bacterium | reverse complement strand
GAAAATGGATCAGGTATGCATCTTGATCAATCTCTTTTTAAAAACGGAGAAAATGCTTTTTATGATCCCAGTGATGAGCTTCAATTAAGCGAAATAGCTTATTATTATATAGGTGGACTTCTCAAGCACTCAAAAGCTTTTGCAGCTATCACCAATCCAATTATAAACTCATATAAGAGATTAGTACCTGGTTATGAAGCACCAGTTTATATTACATGGTCAACTCAAAACAGAAGTGCTCTAGTAAGAGTACCTTCAGCTAGAAAAGAAGCGACCAGATTAGAATTTAGAAGTCCAGATCCAGCAGCGAATCCTTATTTAGCAATGGCAGTAATGTTGAAAGCTGGACTTGATGGTATTAAAAATAAGATTGATCCTGGTGAACAAACAACAGATAATATTTATGATATGAATGCTATAGAAAGATCTAAAAGAGAGATTGAAAGTTTACCTGGAGATATTATGAATGCTGTTGAACATCTAAATAAAGATGATCTGATTAAAGAAACCTTAGGGCAACATATTTATGAGCACTTTGTTGTAGCTAAAGAGGTCGAATGGCATGAATATAGTACCCAAGTTCATGGATGGGAACTTGATCAATATTTAATGAAGTATTAATTTATTGGAGGGTTAATAATGAGAGGTGACATAAAAGAACAGTTAAGAAATGTGTCTTTAAACAATTTATCAACAAGGTTAATATCATTTTTAGCTATGTTTACTGCTTTTGTTGCAGTTGGAACATATCTCCATATTCCAGGCCCAAGTTCATCCTATTTTAATTTGGGAGAAGTAGCAATTTACATAATTGCTTTAGTTTTTGGTAGTAAAGCAGGAGGAATATCGGGGGCATTAGGTTCTGCTTTGATGGATATATTTTTAGGTTATTCTTTATGGGCACCTTTCACTTTTGTTATAAAAGGTTTAGAAGGATATTTTGTTGGTAAAATAGCAAAAGAAGGAGATCTAAAAAGTAACATTTTAGCGATCATTATTGGTGGAAATATTATGGTAATTGGTTATGCAATCACAAAAGGATTTTTAATAAGTTGGCCAGCAGTTATTCCAGAAATAGGCATTGATTATGCACAGATGATTATAGGAGGATTAGTTGCACTTCCTTTGTCAAGGCAGATAAACAATCTACTATCTTGACAAAATATATTGATTCTGTTATACTTCTAACGGTTAATCACTGTACTTTTATCTAGATTTGAGGTATATTTATGGTTCCTTATGTAAGTGATAAAGATTTGTATAGATTTAAATTAGCATTAATTTTAGGAAATGGCAACCGTCTTAAAAAACTATTAAGAAGGTTTCCAACAGAAAAAAAGTTTAAAAAAGCCAAATCAGCTGAAATAGCTGACACAATTGGTATTTCTAATTCGGATTCTGATATAATCCATAAATTAGATAATATTGATGATGTTTTTAATGAGATGGTAACTTTTAAACCTGATAAACGATGGAGTAAAAAACCAGATGCTTCTGTAATAATGGGTATTGATACTGAATACTTAAAAAGTGAGTTAGACTGTATTCAATATACTGTTATGGAAGACTTAAAAATAGTGGATAATGGTTTTATTTTTACTAACAACAGTTTGGCTCCATCTATAACTATTAGAAAAGGTATTGATTTTTTACGTGATGTAATAAATGAATATAATCCGGAATTATTAGTAGGGCATAATTTTAATTCTGACATAAGTATACTTGAAAATGCTTATATGAGAGATATTCCTGAATTATATTATTATGATGATACAATGAATTTAATGCAGTGGAGTAATTTATCAAATATTATGGGTAGTTCAGGTTTAAATAAAGTAGTTACTAACTTATTTGATTTAGATGTTGTTGATTTGTTTACTGCATATGATAATTTAAGTTTGCTTATAGAATATGGTATGAAAGATACCATATATCCGATTTTAATTAGACATTTTATTTTGAATAGAGAAATGCCAGATTTGGATTATAATTTTAAAATTAATAAAGTAATTAAAGACGAAAACAGGAATTTATTAAAAAGTGATATGATACAACTTTAAGGAGGATTTTAAATGTCAGATTTGCTGACTATTATATTAGCTGCAGGTAAAGGAACAAGAATGAAGTCTGAAAAAAACAAGGTTTTACATAAAGTAGCCGGTAAAGAAATGATTAATCATGTAATTAATTCAGCAAGTAATATATCTTCAGATATAGTTTGTATAGTAGGACATCAAGCTGATCAAGTGAAAAGTGTAGTTAAAAATGATAAAGTAGATTTTCGACTTCAAAGTAAACAATTAGGAACTGCTCATGCAGTTAGACAAGCTAAAGAAGAAATCAAAAGTCATACTGGTGATGTATTAATTTTGTATGCTGACATTCCTTTAATACAAGAAGAGACCTTAAAAAAGATGAATGAATATCACTTAGAAAAATCTGCATCGTTAACAATTTTGACTGCAGTCTTAAAAAATCCGACAGGATATGGTAGAATAATAAGAGACAAGCAAAATGAAATAACTAATATAGTTGAAGAAGATGATGCAAATAATAAACAAAAAAAGATTGACGAAATAAATAGTGGAATTATGTGTGTCGACTCTAAGCTATTAAATGATGCTTTGGATAATATAGATAATAATAATGCTCAAAATGAATATTATCTAACTGATATTGTTGATTATATTAAAAGTAAGAATAAAAAAATCCTGCCTTTTACAATTAAAGATGATAAAGAAATTATTGGTGTAAATGATAGAGTAGGGCTTTCAGAAGCTGAAAAAGTTCTAAGAACTAGAATAAATAATAAGCATATGGAAAATGGTGTTACAATTATAGATCCTGAAACTACATATATAGATGAAGAAGTTAATATTGGATCAGATACAATCATTTATCCCTTCTCTTATATAGAAGGTAATACTAAAATAGGAAAAAATAATATTATAAGACCAAATAATAATATTGTTGACTGTGTTATAGGAGATAATAATAATATTAAAAATAACAATGTTATTAAAAATAGTATCATTAAAAACAATTGTAATATTGGACCATTTGCTCATGTTAGGCCTGGATGTAATATAGAAGATAATGTAAAAATTGGTGATTATGTAGAATTAAAAAAAGCCAATGTTGATAAAGGTACAAAAGTTCCACACTTAGCTTATGTAGGTGATGCTCAAATAGGGAAAGATACAAATATTGGAGCAGGTACAATTTTTGCTAATTATGATGGAACTAATAAAAATAAAACTATTGTTGGTAATTCTGTATTTATCGGTAGTAACTCGACTTTGGTTGCACCATTACAGATTAATGATGGAGCAAAAACCGGTGCTGGTGCTGTAGTAACAAAAGATGTAAAAAAAGATACAACAGTTATAGGAGTTCCTGCCCGTGAATATATGAAAAAAAATAAAGAAACTGAGTAAAAGGGGGATAATATGTCGACTTATAGTGATAAACTAAAAATATTTGCTGGTACTGCTCACCATGCTTTGGCTGAGGATATTTGTGAATATTTAGGAACTGAATTATTAGATGCTCGTGCAAAAAGATTTGCTGATGGAGAAGTCAGTGTAGAAATCAATGAAACCGTTCGTGGTGCTGATGTTTTTATTATCCAGCCAACTAGCCCTCCTGTGAATGAAAATATTATGGAACTTTTAGTAATTGTAGATGCATTAAGAAGAGCTTCTGCAAGAAGAATTACTGCTGTTGTTCCTTACTATGGTTATGCAAGACAGGATAGAAAGGCTAAACCACGTGATCCAATTACTGCAAAATTAATGGCTAATATTTTAACTGCTGCTGGAGCTAGAAGATTACTTTCAATTGACTTACATGCTCCACAGATACAGGGATTTTTTGATATTCCTGTTGACAACTTATATGCAGCCCCATTAATGATAGATTATTTCAGAAAAAAAGAATTAGATAAATTAACAGCAGTTGCACCAGATGTAGGATCAGTTAAAAGAGTTAGATCAATTGCTGAAACTCTAAATATTCCAATGTCTATTATTGATAAAAGAAGACCTAAACCTAATGTTGCAGAAGTTATGCATGTGATAGGTCGTTCTAATATAAAAGATTCAAACGTTATATTATTTGATGATATTATTGATACTGGTGGTACTATTACACAAGCTGCTGAAGCTTTAAAAGAAAATGGAGCTAAAAAGGTATTTGCTTGTGCAAGTCACGGTCTATTTTCAGGACCAGCTATTGATAGGATGAAAAATTCTCCTATTGATGAAATAATAGTTACCGATTCAATCCCCCAGAAACATAGTGAGGAATTGGACAATTTGACTGTACTTTCCCTAGCTCCTCTTGTTGGAGAAGCTATTGATAGAATTTTTAAAGATTTATCTGTAAGTGTATTATTTTAATATTATTTAAGGAGTGAATTATGTTATGCACAGATATAGTATTGAAGTTGAAAAGAGAGATGAAACTGGTAAAGGTGTTGCAAGAAGACTAAGAAGAAATGGATTAATTCCA
>JBEPXG010000159.1:0-4515 GCA_041642015.1 Halanaerobiales bacterium | reverse complement strand
AGGGTTATGATAAACTACCGATCTGTATGGCTAAAACTCAGAACTCTATCTCAGATAAACCGGAGTTAAAGGGTAGACCAAAAGACTTTACAGTATCAGTATCAAAGGTAACCTTATCAGCCGGGGCAGGCTTTTTAGTACCATCTACAGGACCGGTACTTAAGATGCCTGGACTACCAAAGAGACCTTCAGCTGAAGATATTGACATAGATGAAAACGGAAAGATATCAGGACTGTTTTAAGTATAAAATAAATATAATAATTAATGAGGAGGCCATTTTTGGCCTCCTTTTTATTTAGGTACAAGAAAAAATAAAAAAATCTTGACAAAAATCATATGAATAGTTATAATTACAAATGATTGAAAATGAAAATCATTATCATAAAATATTTGGAGGGATTATTATGAAAGATATAAAAAACTACATAGTAATATTGTCGGTATTTTTAGTATTGGCAATATCTTTTAGTAATTTAGTTATGGCTGAAACAAGGATTGTTAAACATGCAATGGGTGAAACAGAAATTAATGGAACACCTAAAAGAATTGTTACTCTTTATCAGGGAGCAACAGATACAGCAGTAGCAATGGGTATTAAACCAGTAGGGATTGTTGAATCATGGGTGGAGAAACCAGTTTATAAATATTTAAGAGATGATCTTGAAAATGTTAAACAAGTTGGACTTGAGACTCAACCAAACTTAGAAGAGATAAATAAATTAAATCCTGATTTAATAATTGCATCCAAAATGAGACATGAAGATATATATAATCTTTTATCACAGATTGCCCCAACAGTAATGGAAGAAAATGTGTTTAGATACAGAGAAACTGTAAAATTGATGGGGGAAGCTTTAAATAAACAAAGTAAAGCTCAAAGAATATTAAAAAATTGGGATCAAAGAGTAAATGATTTTAATAAAAAAATCAAGAAGAAAATACAAGATGATTGGCCAATAAAAGTTTCTGTATTAAATTTTAGAGCTGATCATGCAAGGATATATTATAGTGGATATGCAGGACGAATCTTAAATGAACTTGGTTTTGAAAGACCTGATAAACATAAAAAAGATATTTGGGGAGTTAAATTAACTTCTAAAGAGAGTATTCCTGAAATGAATTCAGAAGCCTTTTTTATATTTATGTCAGACAATGAAGCTGTAAATAACACTTATAAAGAATGGACAAGTCATCCATTATGGAAGAATTTAGATGCGGTTAAAAATGACCAGGTATTTGAAGTTGATCAAGTTGCATGGAATATGGCTGGGGGAATAAAATCTGCTCATATTATGTTAGATCAATTATATGATCATTTTGAACTGGATGAATAAGATAAGATGAAACACATTTTAAGGAATAAAAAAGACAAATTTAATATATTATTAATATTAATTAGTTTATTATTTATAGTTATAATTTTAAGTTTAGCTATTGGACAAAACTTTATATCTGTAAGAACTGTATTTGAAGCTTTTTTTGATTATGACCAAGATTCTACGAGACATTTGATTATCCGTACTACTAGGGTAAGTAGAACAGTTATTGCTTTAATTGCGGGTAGTGGTCTTGCTGTTGCTGGTGCTTTAATGCAAGCATTAACCTCAAATCCATTAGCTGCTCCAGGAATTTTCGGTTTAAATTCAGGAGCAGTTTTTATATTAGTTGGTTTTGCTGCTATTTTTGGCACTCCTTCAATGAGTATAAATATATGGTTAGCTTTTATTGGGGCATTACTAGCTGGTCTTTTAGTATATTTTATTGCATCAATAGGTAAAAGAGGTTTATCACCTTTAAAAATGATATTAGCAGGAGCAGCTGTCACAGCTTTTTTTCATTCATTTACTCAAGGTTTGCTTGTTATTAATCAAGAAAGTTTAGAAAGTGTATTATTTTGGTTATCGGGTTCTACAGCTGGTAGAGATCTTAAAATGATATTACCATTATTACCTTTCATATTATTTGCTGTAGTTCTATCTTTGATTTTAGCAAAAGACATTAATATTCTTTTAATTGGAGAAGATATGGCTTCAGGACTTGGACAGAAAACACTAGTAATCAAAATTTTACTTGGATTAAGTATAGTAATTTTAGCAGGTAGTTCAGTAGCAGCAGCTGGAGCTATTTCATTTATAGGTTTAATAGTTCCTCATATTGGAAGATTTTTTGTTGGGAATAATTATTATTGGCTAATTATATATACATTTATTATTGGAGCTTTATTATTACTTTTAGCTGATTTAATAGCAAGAATAATAATTATGCCGCAAGAAATTCCGATAGGAGTTATGACAGCATTTATGGGTGCTCCCTTCTTTGTATATATTGTAAGAAGGGGGTTTAAAGTACATGATTGATAAATTAAAATCAGTTAATAAAGAAACTTTGAACTTATTAGGTTTAATAGTATTATTACTAATAATATTTATTTTATCCCTCTCATTTGGTAGTAGTTTTATATCACCACTTGATGTTTTTAAGCATTTTTTCAAGCTAGGTCAAAGTCAGTATAATTTTACAATAAATACTTTAAGATTACCTAGAACATTAATGGCATTTTTGGTTGGGGCAGCTTTATCAGTATCAGGATTAATTTTACAAGTTAATATTAAAAATCCGTTAGCTTCTCCAGATATTATAGGTATAACTGGCGGAGCCTCAGCAGGAGCTATCATATATTTAAGTTTTTTTAGTAGCAGATTAGGAATATCTGGATTACCATTTGCTGCTATTTTAGGAGCAGCGCTAATATCATTATTAATATATATTTTAGCTTGGCAAAAAGGTGTAAGTTCAATTAGATTAGTGTTAATCGGTATAGGAATAGCAGCAGCAATAGATGCTTTAGTTACAATGATAATTGTATTTAGTCCTATAAGTACAACTGTTCAATCTTATGTATGGTTAACTGGTAGTATATATGGGACTAATTGGGATGAATTATTCCAATTTTTACCCTGGATTTTTATTTTTATTCCGTTATCATTTACATTTCATAAAAGTTTAAATTTGTTATCGTTAGGAGATAAAATTGCAGCTAGTTTGGGTTTGAACATTCAAATAAATAGGTTATTATTAATGATAATAAGTGTTGCTTTAGCAGGTTCATCTGTAGCTTATGCTGGAGGTATTTCCTTTATTGGACTAATAGCACCACATATGGCGAGAAAAATTACAAATAGATCCTATTTCCATTTAATATTTATTTCTGCTATAACCGGAGGAATACTTCTAATGGGGGCGGATTTAATTGCTCGAACTGTATTTTTACCTCTTGATTTACCAGCAGGTATTTTTGTATCTGGAATAGGAGCACCATTTTTTATCTATTTACTATATAAAAACAGAAATAATTTTTAAAGGAGTGAGATGAGTGAGTACTTTAAAAACAAACAATTTATCATTATCCTATGGTGATAAAAAGATTATAAAAAATCTTAATTTGAAAATTCCAGAAGGTAAAATCACTATATTTATTGGAGGTAATGGTTCTGGAAAGTCTACCTTATTAAATTCATTAGCAAGGCTATTAAAACCAGTTGATGGAAATGTGAAATTAAATGATAAAAACATTAATCAAATTTCAACTAAAAAGGTTGCTAAAAAATTAGCTTTTTTACCCCAGAGTTCTGATATCCCAGAGGGGATTACTGTACGAAAATTAGTTGAGCAAGGCAGATATCCTTATCAAAAATGGTATCAAAAGTTAAGTGAAGAAGATCATAAAATTGTTCAACAAGCTTTGTATGATACAGGAATGCAAAAATTAGCTAATAGAGATATAAGTTCATTATCTGGTGGTCAGCGTCAAAGAGCTTGGTTAGCAATGATTTTAGCTCAAGATACCGAAATAATCTTATTAGATGAACCCACAACATATCTTGATCTTTCTCATCAAGTAGATTTGCTTGATTTATTGTTTGAGTTAAATCAAAGGGATAAGAGAACAATTATTATGGTATTACATGATTTAAATTTAGCATGTCGTTATGCTGATCATATAGTAGCTATTAAAGATAAAGGTGTATATATACAAGGAAAACCTGAAGATGTTATAGATGAAAATGTTATTAAAGAAGTTTTCGATTTGAATTGTCAAATAGTTAAAGATCCTGTTTTTAATACTCCTCTCTGTATACCTACAGGCAAAAAGAAACTTAGTAAAGTAGTTTAAGAAATATATTTTATTATAATAATATAAATATCTATGAAAAATAATAACAAATCAAGGAAATTTTCTTGACAAATTGCCTAAAATATAATACTATAATTAAGGATTGAATCGTTGATATATTAATATTGACGGTTAAAAAAATAAATATGGAGGGGTGCCCGAGTGGCTAAAGGGAGCAGACTGTAAATCTGCCGGCGATGCCTACAGAGGTTCAAATCCTCTCCCCTCCACCATTTTATCCAAGCGGAAATAGCTCAGCTGGTAGAGCATCTCGTTGCCAACGAGAAGGTCGCGGGTTCGAGTCCCGTTTTCCGCTCCATTTTTATGCCTAAAATTGTTA
>JBEPXG010000158.1:0-4516 GCA_041642015.1 Halanaerobiales bacterium | reverse complement strand
GGTACTGCATCTTTAAAAAGATTAAACAAAATTTTTAGTGAACAGCCTGAACTATATGATAAAGATGTTACAAAAGATATTAAAATTCAAGGTAATATTAAGTTTGATAATCTTTCTTTTAGCTATAATGATGAAGAAGAAACTGTTTTAAAAGATATAAATTTAGAAATAAAACCTGGTCAAACTGTTGCCTTTTTAGGTAAAACAGGTTCTGGTAAAACAACTTTAATAAACTTACTTTTAAGATTATTTAATGTTAATGATGGTGAACTGTTCATTGACGGATATGATATAAATAAAGTTCCAATCAAACAATTAAGAGCTGAAATAGGTATTGTACCACAGGATAATTTCTTGTTTTCCTCTACTATAGGTGAAAACATTGCCTTTTTTGATCCTGAAAATATAGATGATAAAGAAATCAAACAAGCTGCTAAAGTAACTGAAGTATATGATAATATAATGGAGTTCCCTAATAAGTTCGACACTATACTAGGTGAAAGAGGTGTAACTCTATCTGGAGGTCAAAAGCAACGAATATCAATGGCAAGAGCAATAGTTAAAAGACCTAAAGTATTAATTTTAGATGATAGCTTTTCAGCAGTAGATACTCACACTGAAGAAAAAATATTAAATAATCTAAAACCAATCATGAAAGATAGAACTGTTGTTTTAGTTTCACATCGTATCTCAACTATTAAAAATGCAGATATAATCTATGTTTTAGATGAAGGAAAAATTCTTGAAAGAGGTACACATGAAGAATTAATTGAAAATGACAAACTATATAATGATATCTATCAAAAACAACAGTTAGAAGAAAAAATAGCTAATATAAATTAAGGATGATCTACTATGCAAGACTTTAGAGAAGAAAAAATAATGGGTAAAGCATATGATTCCAAACTAATGAAAAGACTACTTCAGTATGCTGCACCTTATTGGAAAATATTGTTGGTCTGTATACTACTAATTCTAGTTGTAACTGGTATAGAGTTAGTTAGGCCATATCTAATTAAGGTAGCAATCGATGACCATATAAATGCACTAGATAAACCTATGGTTTCCTTTCAACCAAACGAATATGAAGATCTAGGTGCAGTTTATAATAATAGTAGATATATTAGGGTGGATAATTTAGATGGTGATTATTCTAATAGATCTAAATATCAACTATATCTACATGAAGGAAACTATTATCTAGTAGAAGGTTTAATTGATGATAGAAAATCAACTGAACTCATCAATGGAAACAACTTTAATCAAATAAGAAACGGGGATAATACATATACTGCTTTTCTCTTAAGTGATGAAGTAGTTGAAGACTTTAGACAACAAGACTATAATGCACTTTCACAAATTGGACTCTTATTTTTAGCAATTATTGTATTTGGCTTTGTAATAAACTATCTACAAATCTTTTTACTTAATAAAACAACACAAAGAATTATATATAATATGAGACAGGAAATTTTTTCACATCTTCAAAAAATGTCTTTAAGTTACTTTGATAAAAATCCTGTTGGTAGATTGGTTACAAGAGTTACAAATGATACTGAAACCTTAAATGAAATGTATACTAATGTACTAATAAATTTATTTAAAGATATCTTTATAATCATAGGTATTATAATCATTATGTTTAGACTTAATGTAAAGTTAAGCTTAGTTTCATTTACAATCGTCCCTATTGTTATTATTTCTGCTTTTATCTTTAGAAGTTATGCCAGAGATGCTTACAGAATGGTAAGAATAAAACTTGCAAAGATAAATTCAGCACTTTCAGAAAATATATCTGGAATGAAAATCGTTCAGATCTTTAATCAAGAAAAAAGAAAACTAAAAGAGTTTATGAATATAAATGATGAATACTATCAAGCAAGTATGAGACAAATTAAGATCTTTGCTATCTTTAGACCCTCAATGGACTTACTGTACTCTTTAGCCTTAGCTATATTAATCTGGTATGGTGGAGCCAGGGTTTATAGTGAAACTTTGCAATTCGGTGTATTATATGCTTTTATAAACTATATACAAAAGTTCTTTCAACCTATTAATGATCTAAGTGAAAAATACAATATGCTCCAGTCAGCAATGGCTTCATCAGAAAGAATATTTAAAATACTGGATACAGAAATTGATATTAAAGATCCCAAAAATCCAATTGAACTTCCTGAAAAGATTAATGGTGAAGTTGAATTCAAAGATGTCTGGTTTGCTTATGAAGAAGATGACTGGGTTCTAAGAGATATTAATTTTAAAATAGAACCGGGTCAAACTGTTGCATTAGTTGGGGCAACAGGTGCAGGTAAAACATCAATTATTAATTTAATTAGTAGGTTTTACGACATCCAAAAGGGTGAAATTTTAATAGATGGCAACAATATACAAAAGATCAAAAAAAGTGAACTCAGAAAAAAGATCGGGGTTGTTTTACAGGATGTTTTCTTATTTACCGGAGATATTGGAAGCAATATATCTTTAAATGCAGATATTGATAAAGATAAAATAAAACAAACTGCTAAATATGTTAATGCTGATAAGTTTATCTCAAAGCTTTCTAATAAGTATGACCACGAAGTTAAAGAAAGGGGCTCTACTCTATCAGCAGGTCAAAAACAGTTATTAGCATTTGCTAGAGCTTTAGCCTTTGACCCAGATATATTAGTATTAGATGAAGCAACAGCAAATATTGATACTGAAACTGAAATGTTAATTCAAGATGCTTTAGAAAAGTTAACAGCTCAAAGAACTACCATAGTTATCGCTCACCGTTTATCAACTATACAACATGCTGATAATATCCTAGTAATGCATAAAGGTAAAATTAGAGAAAGAGGTACTCATCAAGATCTTTTAGCTGAAAAAGGTTTATATTATAATCTTTATCAACTTCAATATAAAGACCAAATTATCGATTCGTGATTTATTTTATATAATTGCAGGAATAATATTATCTTTAAAGAATTATAAATATACCAGGAGGCGATGCTATGGAATTAAACCCGCCTGAAAAAGATGGATATTATGCCCTGTTACTCGCGATAATCAAAGGTTATTCAGCCAGTAAAGCTTTATCTTATATTAAAAATGGTCAATCAAGAGCATAACTAGCTAAAAAAATAACATAAATAAAAGCTGCTGTTTGTATAAATATCCCTTTAATTATTGATTTATTCACTAGTTATCCACAATTTGTGTATAAGTGATAACAATTACTGTTTAATTCTGATAAAAAAAGTCGTTTTTTTGCAATATGTAAAAAAACACCCCGATTTTGGGGTGTTTAATACTTTATAGATGTTATTTTATTTTTTTAATAACAAAAACCTCTGTTTTGCATCCAATATCCGCCTCTCATACCTCTGTTAAAACCAGACTGTTGTTGGTTAAACCCAAAGCCACCCATATGATGTGGACCAAAGCTGTTGAACTGTCTATTGTTATACATACCAAAACCTGCATTTAATCTATACTCTTCATTTTCTAATAATACTTCAATTTGTTCATCATTTAAGATGTTTCTCATGTTTATTAAATATTCATCTCTATTTTCATTAATCATAGTTTGTAATTCTGCGATTTCTTCATTTAATTCAATAACTTTATCAGAGGATTCATCAATAAACAACTCTTTTCTTAGTTCATATCTTTTTTCTTGCAAGTCATTAACAAGTTCTTCTCTTTTCTCAAAAAATTCTTCCCTTATAACAGTTAATTCTTCTAATTGTTCTTCTTCAAGATCAATTAACGCTTGATCTTGTTGATAATATGGTCTTGTTTGATTATCTTGAAATCTACTTCCCTGTCCAAATCCTCCGTGTGCATCAACTGTACCCACCGAAACGCCTAAAACTACTAATGATAATACTAATGTTGTTACTATAATTTTCTTCATATATATCTCTCCTTTTGTTTTCTTGTTTTACTTTAACTTCATTATAGAGAGTAATTATGAAGGAAATATGAATCTCTATATTTTTAATATTTTTTTAAAAAGCGAACCTTTGTTTTAGTTATGCACAGTTTGTGGATAAATTGTGAACAGATATTCGAAAATTGTTCTAAAATTATACTAATTTTGAATAAAATGAGTATTTAAACTATTAAATTTATATCTTAAAGATTAGAAATCCATCTTAATATCTTGTTTCTATAAATAAATCCAACTAAAAAGAATAACCCTGAAATAACAGCAACTATAAGGGCTAAAGTATAGTTTTTATTTCCAATATTGGCACCAATATATGCTGAAAAAACAATTGCTGGTAATCTAGCAAACATACTAATTACAATAAATTTCCAGTAACTTACTGGTGTAATACCTGCAAAATAAGCTAAAGCATCCTTTGGTGTTCCTGGAATAAAAAATAATAAAAATAAAACTGTGCCACTACGTTCGTCTTCTTTTACAAAATCTTTTAATGTATTAAACATTTGTTTAGGTACAACTTTTTTAACAAAATCATATCCTAAAAACCTAGCAATCATAAAACTAACTGCTGATCCGATAGCA
>JBEPXG010000157.1:0-4572 GCA_041642015.1 Halanaerobiales bacterium | reverse complement strand
ATAGTACAAATGGACCTATTATTGGTGCATTAATCTTAGGTTTAATCTCTGAATACCTTAAGTTAATCATGCCTTATGGTCACTTAATAGTATATGGAGTAATTATTGTATTTGTTGTATTATTCTTACCTAAAGGTATATATAAGCCGATAAAAGATAAACTATTAAAAAGCAGTATTGTTGGGGGGGATAGCAATGCCCACACTAAAGGCTAATAATATTTTAAAAAGATTTGGTGGACTTATTGCTGTAAATGATCTTAGTTTTACTGTTGAAAAAGGTGAAGTTTTAGGTATTATTGGACCAAATGGAGCCGGTAAAACCACAGTAATAAATTTAATGGCAGGTACTCTTGAAGTAAATAAAGGTAATATTATCTTTAATAATGAAGATGTTACTAAAGATCCTGCTCACATAAGAAATCGTAAAGGTATATCTAGAACATTTCAAATAGTACGTCCCCTTGAAGATTTTTCAGCAATTGAAAATATCATGGTAGGATCTCTATTTGGTAAAGGAGATAAATTACCTGAAGCAAGAAAAAAAGCAGAAGAAATCTGTGAATTTTTGAATATAAAAAATATAAACAAACATGTGGATGAATTAACAGTTCTAGAATTAAAAAAGATTGAACTTGGTAGGGCATTAGCTTCTGATCCCGAACTATTGTTTTTAGATGAAATAATGGCTGGATTAAATAGTGAAGAGACCTGGGAGTTAATTGATATAATTAAAAAATTACAACAAAGAGATATAGCAATCTGTTTAGTAGAACATATAATGAAAGTTGTAAAAGAACTTACTCAAAGAGTAATTGTATTAGATAGAGGTCAAATAATTGCTCAAGGTCCATACAGTAAGGTATCTAAAAAACAAGAAGTTATAGCTGCTTATCTAGGGGAGGACGAATAATATGCTAGATATAAACAATTTAGAAGTGTCCTATGGTAAAATACAGGTTATTTGGGATCTTACAATGAATATTCAAGATAATGAAGCAGTTGGCATCTTTGGACCAAATGGTGCTGGAAAAAGTACCTTAATAAAAGCTATAATTGGTTTAGCAAGTAATAAAAAAGGAAGTATAAAATTTAATGATGAAGAAATAAATCAATTAGCAACTCATGAGGTAGTAAAAAAAGGTATTGCATTAGTTCCACAAAAAAGAGAACTTTTTCCTTTGATGACAGTGAAAGAAAATTTAAAATTAGGAGCTGCCTATATACCTGATGCACGAAAAAAGACAGATCATAATCTTGAATTTATATATAATATATTCCCAATACTAAAAGAAAGAGAGAAACAACTTGCAGGTACTATGAGTGGAGGTCAACAGAGAATGCTTGCTGTTGGTAGAGCATTAATGTCAAATCCTAAGCTATTAATACTTGATGAACCATCTGTTGGACTACAACCATCTTTAGTGACTGATCTGTTTAAAAAATTAAATCAAATTAAGAAAGAAAATGTATCTGTATTATTAGCAGAACAAAATGTTAGACAAGGATTAAAAGTAATTGATAGAGGTTATGTATTAGAAAATGGTAAAATCGAACTTGAAGATGATGTAGAGGGTCTATCAAACAATGAACATATTCAAAAGTCTTATCTTGGAATTTAAAGGGAGTGAACTAAGATGAGTGTAAAATTAATAGCAACAGGTTCTTATGCACCTGACAATAGTTTTAGTCTTGAAGATATGAGTGAAATTTTAGGTGAAGATATTAGTGATTTCATGGAACCTTTGGGAATAAAACAGAGAAATCAAACTGGTGATGAGATGAGTACTACAGATCTAGCAGTTAAAGCTGGTAAAGATGCATTAAAAAATTCCGAACTTTCAGCAAAAGATATTGATTTATTAATAGTATCTACAGATACCCCTGATATTATATCACCTCAAAGTTCAGCTAGTATCGCAGATGGACTTGGACTTAAAGATGGAGTAGCATTTTTTGATATGAATGCATCTTGTACTGGATTTATCTTTGCATCTGAAACTGCTAAAAACTGGATAGAAGGTAATCCAGATTATAATAATATATTAGTAATCTCTGTTTACAATATGACTAAGTTTGCAGATATGGAAAAGGGTAAATTCTTCTGTGTCTTTTCAGATGGAGCTGGTGCTGCAATTTATTCCAAAGAGGAAATCGGTGAAGGTTTAATTGCATCGCATTTTATTGGTAATGGTGACCAATGGTCTACATTAGGAATCTATGTTGGGGGGACTAGATTTCCTGCCACAGTTGAAAGACTAAAGGGAGAAGGAGAAGTGCCACCTGAGTTAACATTTTGGAAAGGTGAGTTAATGAACCGTAATCCTGAACTATGGCCTGTTATTATTGAAGAGATGCTTAATAAAAGCAATTATGAACTTGAAGATGTAGATAAGTTTATATTTACCCAAATAAATAAGGCTGCAATTGGTTTAACTTGTAAAAATTTAGGTATTGAAATGGATCAAACCCATAATATAATGGACAGATATGGTTATACAGGGAACGCTTGTATAATTATGGCATTAGATGATGCATTGGATAAAGGAGAGGTTAAAAAAGGTGATTTAGTGTGCCTAACAGCCTCTGGAGTTGGATATACAATGGGAACAATGTTAATAAGAGTATAGAATAAATTATATTTAATTATTTAAGATGATGACCTTTAAAATCAGGGTCATCATTTTTGTTTAATTATTAACATAATTGTTTTTTTATTTAGTATATAATTAAACTATAGAAATAATAATGATTAAATAGATAAAGGGGTGTAAAATATGGTTTATGAAGTAAAAACTAATTTAAAATGTGAAGATGTATATGATAAAGCTGAAGAATATTTTAATGTAAATCTAGGTCTTGAAGGTTCAAAAGATGAAAATTGTAGAAGCTATGTAGGTGGAGGAGGACATGTAAAATTAAGTTGTTGTAAAAAGGATGATAAAACAATTGTAGAAATTGAAACAAGAGAATGGGATCGTGTAGTTAAGAAGTTTTTAAAAGAAATAAAGTAAAAAGGATGAGTATAAGCTCATCCTTTTTTCTTAGTTTGTTTCAGTAGCTTTTGGATCAAGTGCATCTCTAAGTCCGTCTCCTAATAAGTTATAACTTAGAACTGCGAAAAAGATCATAAATCCTGGGATTAGTAACCAGGGAAAGTTTGTAATTTTAGTTACATTTTGTGCAGCTGATAACATATTACCCCAGCTGGCACTAGGTTCCTGTATTCCTAAACCTAGAAAGCTAAGTCCAGATTCCATAATAATATAACCTGGTATTGAAACTGTTGCTTGAACAATAACATATGTTGTTGTTACAGGAAGTACATGTTTTTGTATTATCCTTGGGTCGCGAGCTCCAATAGCCTCAGCAGCAAGAACGTAATCTTCATTTCTTATAGATAATACCATTCCTCTAATTACACGGGCCATACCCGCCCAACCCCGAAAGGCAAGAATTGAAATAATTAAAAAGAATCTTAAAGTAGATGAAATATCTATAGGTAAAACCGCTGCTAACGCTAATAATAAATAAAAGGCTGGTATTGACATAATTACTTCAGCAAAGCGCATTAATATATTATCAATCCATCCTCCATAATATCCTGCGATACCTCCTACAATCAATCCTATAACAGTAGTTATAAAGATAGCAACAAAACCTATAAACATTGAAACCCTACCACCAAATAATATCCTGGTAAAAAGATCCCTACCATAATTATCAGAACCCATTAAAAAGATATGAGCTGGTTGATCAACACCAAACAGGTGTAGATCAGTTTTAAACAAACCTAAAAATTCATATTCTTGACCTCTATGAAATAATTTTATAGGATATTTTTTATCTTTTATAACTTCATATTCTGCCCAATCAACAGATTGAGTTTCATAAACATAAGGCCAACTTAGACTACCATCATCATCAGTAAAATGAATTTGTGTAGGAGGGTGAAAAAAGTGTTCTTTAAATGGTTTGTATGCATTATAAGGAGATAAAAAACCTGCAAAAATAACTAACAAATATAAAATAATTACAACTGTTCCACCAATCATAGCCATTTTATGCCTTCGGATTCTTTTCCATGTATTTTTCCAAAATCCAAATTCTTCTTGTTTAGTATCAGTAACTTTATTATTTAATCTATTCATAATCTACCCTCCTAATTATACCTTATTCTAGGATCACTTAGTGCTAGCATAATATCTGCAATTAAATTACCAATGATAAGTAAAACACTACCAATCATAAGACCAGCCATAGCAAGATAAAGATCTTTTGATCTAACAGCTGTTAACATCATTTTACCTAAACCAGGCCAACCTGTAACGGTTTCTGTTAGAGCAGCCCCACTGAGAAGTGCACTAATTTGAAAACCGAAAATAGTAATCATTGGGTTAATTGCATTACGGAAGGCATGTTTATAAATTACTTTATTATTTTTTAACCCTTTAGCACGGGCAGTTCTTATATAATCAGAACGCATTGCTTCTATCATTTGGCCTCTCATTATTCTTGTTAATGAAGCCATACTTGCTGTTCCTAAAACAACTGCAGGTACTAATAAATGTTT
>JBEPXG010000156.1:0-4579 GCA_041642015.1 Halanaerobiales bacterium | reverse complement strand
TTAAATCCACATCTAATATTTTATCAGAATGTCCTCCTAAATCATAGTCAATATTATCATATTTATCTAAAATTTTTAATTGAGGTTTAAGTTGTTTTTCAGTTTTGATATCACTAACAATAACATTTGCTCCTAAATCATGCATCTTAATCGCTACAGCTAAACCTGTTCTTTCACTTAAACCTATAACAGCAATTTTTTTATTCTTATAATTTTTCATAGTAAATTCCACCTAAATAGTTATTAAAATCCCAATAATTGAAAATATAACAGAAATTAAAGCAAAACGATAAACTATCTTTGTTTCACTTAATCCTTTTAACTCATAATGATGATGTAAAGGAGACATTTTAAGGATTCTTTTACCACCACTTAATTTAAAATATGTTACCTGAACTATTACAGATAATGCTTCTAATACATATATACCACCGATTATAATTAATACCAATTCAAGACCAGTATAAGAAAAAATTACAGCCAAAGCTGCACCTAATGACAATGAACCTACATCCCCCATAAATACAGATGCTGGTTTTGAATTATACCATAAAAATCCTAAAGTAGCACCTGCTATACTTAAAGATAAAAATCCTATTTCACTTTGACTAGTCACTGCAATTATTATGGAAAAGGTTATTGTTACAATAAAAGTAATTGTAGATGCTAAACCATCAAGACCATCAGTTAAATTAACAGCATTTACTGCTGAAAGATATGTCAAAAGTATAACTGGAATTATATAGATTCCCAAATTGATATATTCTTTTAATATTGGAACAAAAATATTTCTAGCATTTGGTAGATAAAAATAAACATATACCCCCAAAATAAAACCAATAATAATTTGAAGTAATATTTTTTGTCTCGCTGTTAATCCTAATGAACGTTCTTTTTTTATTTTAATAATATCATCACTAAAACCAATAACAGCTGTAGCTAATACTATTAAAATAAAAACAATAAATTCAGTTTGCCATAAGTTAGTTAAAATTATTGGCAATAAAATACCTGAAATAATTAAAATGCCACCCATTGTTGGTATACCTTCTTTTTCTAAATGAGAACTTGGCCCAACTTCTCTAATGTTTTGACCTATTTCATATTGTTTTAACTTTTTTATAAAAAAAGAACCCATAATAATGACCCAAACAAAAGGAATTGTAAAAAATATTATAGAACCATTTAAATATGACATCTTATCCTTCCTTGTCTTTTCGATAATTATTAAAAATTTCTTCCATTTTCATACCTCTTGAACCCTTAATTAATATCACATCGTTTTTATTGCTTGTACTTTTTATATAGTTAATTATCTCTGTTTTGTTTTTAAAATGTTTAATAAATAAATTTTCATTATTTGTATTTTGAGCACCTTTTGTAATATATTCACCTAACTGGCCATAAGTTAATAAGTAATCTATATTTTTAGTAGTTATATATTCACCAATTTCTCGATGTGCTTTTTCTTTTATATCTCCTAATTCTAACATATCACTTAAAATAGCAAACTTTTTATTTCCTTCTATTTCATCTAAAAGATCAATAGCATTTTTCATTGATAATGGGTTCGCATTATAGCAGTCATTTATAAACTTTATATTATCAACTTGCTCAATTTGAGATCTCATATCTGTCAACTTAATATTTTTTAAAGCTTTTTTGATTTGAGACCAATCAACATTATAATATCTTGCAATAGCAATTGAGGATATAATGTTATATAGATTATATTTTCCAAAAAGGTTGGTTTTTAAATCAATTATTTTATTATTATTTTTAATCGAAAACTCCATACCAGATCTAGTCATATTATAATCAGTTATACAAAAATCAGCTCTTTTAGTAAATCCAAAGTATTTAACATCTATATTATTTTTTAACATGTCTTTTATTATATCTGTATAAGGATTATCAATATTTAACACAGCTAACCCGTCTTCATCTAGAGATTCAATTAATTCACCCTTAGCTTTTGCTATTTCTTCAACTGAATTGAAAAATTCAATATGAGCTTGGCCAACATTTGTTATTAATCCAACTTCTGGATTTGCAATTTCAGAAAGCAACTTTATTTCTCCAAAAGCACTCATCCCCATTTCAACAATAAAAAAATCTTCATTACCTTCCATTCTAAATAAAGTCAAAGGTACACCTATATGATTATTTAAATTACCCTTATTTTTTTTGACATTATATTTTTGATTTAATATGTTAAATAAAATATCTTTAGTAGAAGTCTTTCCAGAACTTCCAGTAATACCAATTACTTTTACATTTTTATTTCTTAGTCTATGATATTTTGCTAGCTCTTGTAGTGCTTTTGTAGTATTATCTACTTGAATGATATTTTTAACATTTGATTCAATTTCTTTTTCCACAATAATTGCTTTGATATTATTAGTTAATTTTTCATCAATAAAATTATGAGCATCAAAATTATCACCTACTAATGCAATAAAGATATCCTCTTCTTTTAAATTCCTTGAATCTGTAGAAATTCCTTTAAGAATATCATCCTTATTTCCTTTTATTAGTCTACCATTTGTTGCTTTTAATATTTCACTTATTTTATATTCAAACATATTATTCACCACTTAACTTATTTTTTATTGCATTTATAGCTACTTCTTTATCATTAAAATCAATAGTTTTATCTGCAAAAACTTGATAAGTTTCATGTCCTTTCCCAAAAACAATTACTACATCCTCTTTTTCTGCTTTATCTATTGCATGGTTTATTGCATCTTCACGGTCTACTAAATCAATAAAAGGAGTTTTATACCTTGATTTATTAATTCCATCAATAACTTCATCAATAATAATTTTTGGATCTTCTGAACGAGGATTATCTGTAGTAACTATAACATAATCACCATATTGAACAGCTATCTTACCCATTTTAGGTCTTTTATCCTTATCCCGTTCTCCACCACATCCAAAAACTGTTATTACATTTTTATGTTCAAAGTTTTTTAGTGATTCTAAAACATTAATCATACTATCAGGTGTATGTGCATAATCTATTATAACAGTAAAATTTTGCCCTTCATTTATTGTTTCAAATCTACCTGGAATTCCATCAATACTTTCTAATGATTTTTTAATAATACTTTCATCAATTCCTAAACTCAATGCTGTACCAATAGCAGCAAGACTATTATATATATTAAACTGTCCAGTTAAGTTCAAATTATAACTGATATTATTAAGTTTAAAACTAACTCCATGTAAGGCCAATTTTAAATCTTTTGCTTTTAAATCTGATTTGTTATTTATACTATAGGTAATAACTTTATTATCTGTATTTTTTAAGAAAAAATCAGAATATTCATCATCCATATTAATTATCGCAGTACCATTTGTCTTTATTTTTTTAAATAATTTAACCTTTTCTTCAGCATATTTTTGCATTGTCTTATGATAATCTAAATGATCTTGAGTTAAATTTGTAAATATAGCTGCTTTAAATTCCATAGTATCAACTCTATTTAAAGCCAAAGCATGAGAAGATACCTCCATTACAGCATATTTGACATTTTTATCTCTCATTTTTGCCAAATATTTATAGATATCTAAAGATTCTGGGGTGGTCCTTGATGCATCTAATGAAGTTTCCCCATCATATACCTCAATAGTACCTATTAAACCAGTTTTATAACCACTTTTATTTAATATGTCTTTAATTAAATATGTAGTAGTTGTTTTACCATTTGTACCTGTTACACCAATTAAATCAATATCTTTTAATGGATCTTTATAAAAATTTTTAGCAATTTGTGCCATAGCTTTTCTACTATCCTTAACCTTTATATATGTAATTTTATTAGAGTAGTTATCCAAATTTTTATCTATTAATACAGCACTGACTTTTTTATTAATAACCTCTGGAATATATTTATGTCCATCCGTTTTAAATCCCTGGATACAGATAAATAAATCTCCTTTTGATACTTCACGTGAATCATATTTTAGACCATTAATATTTATATCATCATTTCCAATTATCTTTTCTACATTTAAATTATTCAGTAATACTTGTAATTTCATTCTATCACCCTTCTAACTTAATTACTATTTGCTCATTAATATTAATTCTTAAACCTGGATTAACACTTTGTCCTATAACCTGACCATTTTGTCCCTGTGTTTTTAAATTAAGACCCATCATTTCCGACAGTTTTTTAGCATCTTCTAACTTCATCCCTCTAAAATCTGGGACCATAATCTTATAACTATTTTTAATGTTTTCATTTACTTCTGTAAATAAAAATACTGTGGAATTTTTATAAATAGATGATCCGGCTTTGGGGACTTGTGCAATAATATCATCTTCTTTTCCTATAATTTTATAATCCAAACCTAATTCTTTGATATCATTTTGTACTTTATAAATATTTTCATTTTTATAATCACCAATTTTAACCATATCTTTTTCAATTGGATTATTATCTTCATTTTGTGAAGGCACTTTATAATATCTAATTAAATCACTTGCTATCTTTTTAAATAATGGTGCTGCTGTTTGACTAGCATAATAAGTTTGATTATCTATACCATATAAAACAACCAATACTAC
>JBEPXG010000155.1:0-4590 GCA_041642015.1 Halanaerobiales bacterium | reverse complement strand
ATGCTTCAAACTAGAACTGGAAAAAGAACTGCAAAAGCAGCAATTAAGATTGCTGTAGATATGGTTGATGAAGGATTAATTGATAAAGATACTGCAGTAATGAGAATTGAACCTAAGAAATTAGATCAATTACTTCATAAAAGAATTGATCCAGATGCAGAAATTGATTTATTAGCTACAGGACTAGATGCATCTCCAGGAGCAGCATCAGGTGAAGTTATTTTTGATTCTGATGAAGCAGCAGAAAGAGGAGATAATGGAGAAAAAGTAATTCTTGTAAGAACTGAAACATCTCCTGAAGATATTCATGGTATGGCTGCAGCACAGGGAGTATTAACATCTCGTGGTGGAATGACAAGTCATGCTGCTGTAGTAGCTCGTGGTATGGGTAAACCTGCAGTTGCTGGTTGTGAAGCAATAAATGTAAATTATGAAAAAGAAGAATTCACTGTTGATGGTAGAACTATCAAAAAAGGTGAATATATAACAATAGATGGTGGAAATGGTGAAGTATCATATGGTATTGCACCTACAATTGATCCAGAAATGGATGAGAATTTTGAAACTCTAATGAAATGGGCTGATGAGTTTAGAAAAATTGGCGTTAGAACTAATGCTGATACTCCTGAAGATGCAAGAAAAGCGGTTGAATATGGAGCAGAAGGTATTGGATTAACAAGAACAGAGCATATGTTCTTTGGTGAAGAACGACTACCAATAGTACAAAATATGATTTTAGCTAATGATACTGATACAAGAAAAGAAGCATTAGATAAATTGCTTCCAATGCAAAAAGAAGACTTTAAAGGTATCTTTGAAGCAATGGGAGAAAGACCAGTTACAATTAGATTATTAGATCCACCATTACATGAATTTTTACCAGATCATGATGAATTATTAGTAGAAGCTACTGAACTAAGAGTAAGAGGTAATGATGAAGAAAAATTAAAAGAAAAAGAAAATATGTTAAAAGCAATGGCTCGTTTAGAAGAGATGAACCCTATGCTTGGACATAGAGGTTGTAGATTAGGTATTAGTTATCCTGAAATATACAATATGCAAGTAAGAGCAATTTTTGAAGCAGCAGGTGAACTTGTAAAAGAAGGTAAAAAAGTAACACCTGAAGTTATGATTCCACTTGTTTCTGATATAAGTGAACTTAAAATAACAAAAGAAGCTGCTAAAAATACTGCTGAGACTGTATTAGATGAGTTGGGAGTAGAATTAGATTATACTATTGGTACAATGATTGAATTACCAAGAGCTTGTCTAACAGCTGATGAAATTGCAAAAGAAGCTGAATTCTTCTCATTTGGTACAAATGACTTAACACAGACTACTTATGGATTTAGTCGTGATGACGCAGAAGGTAAATTCTTAGCAAAATATATTGAAGATAATATCTTTGAAAACAATCCTTTCCAAGTCTTAGATCAAGAAGGTGTTGGGCAATTAATGAAAATTGGTGTAGATAAAGGACGTACAACACGTAAGGATCTAAAAGTAGGAATATGTGGTGAACATGGTGGAGAACCTAGTTCAGTTAAATTCTGCCATAGAGCAGGACTAAACTATGTTTCATGTTCTCCATTTAGAGTACCTATAGCTCGTCTATCTGGTGCTCAAGCTCAGATAGAAGATCAACAGTAATAAAAATATATTACTGTAAAATATAATGCTTTGAATTGGAAGAGTCCATGCTTTATAGTGTGGACTTTTCTTACTTTTTTAAAAAGGGGAAAAAATTATGAGAGAATATATTGAAAAAAGAGAGTTTAGAGAACTTTCTGAGTATGCTTCGTATAGTAGAGAAAGTAAAGGAAGAAAATATGAGGAAAAACTGTGTGATTTTAGAACTTGCTATCAAAGAGATAGAGATAGGATAATACATTCTAAAGCTTTTAGAAGGTTAAAGCATAAAACACAGGTTTTTATAGCTCCTGAAGGTGATCATTATCGAACAAGACTAACTCATACCCTAGAAGTTTCTCAGATTGCTCGTACAATTGCTAGAAGTTTAAGACTAAATGAAGATTTGACCGAAGCAATAGCATTAGGACATGACCTTGGTCATACACCTTTTGGTCATGCTGGTGAAGCAGCTATAAATGAGGTATATTCTGGCGAATTTTCACATAATAAACAAAGTTTAAGAGTTGTAGATTTATTAGAAAAAAGAAAGAAAGATATACCAGGTTTAAATTTAACAAAGGAAGTAAAAGATGGAATATTGAATCATACCGGAGATGGTGAGCCATCTACATTAGAAGGACAGATAGTTAGAATTGCAGATCGTATAGCTTATATTAATCATGATATTGATGATGCATTACGAGCAGAATTGATTGACTTTGATGAACTTCCTTTAGATTCATTAAAAATATTGGGTAAAACTCATTCAGAACGAATAGATACTATGGTTAGAGATATGATTAATGAAAGTATGGGTAAAGATAAGATTTGTAGAAGTGAAAAAATATATAATGCTACTCAAGAATTGAGAAATTATCTATTTGAAAATATATATTTTGGTTCTTTGGCTAAAAAGGAAGAATCCAAGGCAAAGAGATTAATAAAATTGCTGTATAATTATTATATGAAAAACATAAATTATATCCCTGATGAGTTCATGAAGCGAATTAATAGTTCAAATAAGGAACAAATAATAATTGATTATATTGCTGGAATGTCTGATAGATATGCCATTCAAGCCGGGAAAGACATCTATATTCCAGAACCATGGTTCATTAAATAATTTTATCTTAAATGCAGGAATTTGGCTTTTACTCCTGAATAAATCATTATGTGACAATAGAATTTATGAAGGAATAATTTTATAATTATAGAATATTATATATATCAGGAATGATTATTATGAATGAAAATAACAATATAAATGAAAAAATAAAAGAAAGACTAGATATAGTAGAAGTTGTATCTGATTATATTAATTTAAAAAAAACAGGAAAAAATTATCAAGGCCTATGTCCTTTTCATCAGGAAAATACGCCATCATTTACTGTAAATCCTGATAATCAATTCTATTATTGTTTTGGGTGTGGAAAAGGTGGAGATCTTTTTAATTTTGTAATGGAAATAGAGAATATTACTTTTTATGAAAGTTTAAAATTACTTGCTAAAAGAGCAAATATTGATTTACCAAAGAAAAAGGGATATTCAAAAAAACATAATAAAAAAAGAGAACAAATCTTTGAAATCCACAATTTAGCAGCAAAATTCTTCAATTATTTATTATTAAATAAACAAGTTGCAAATTCTGCATTTAAATATTTAAAAAATAGAGGTTATAGTGAAAAAGATATAGAAAGATTCCATATTGGTTATGCACCTGATAAATGGCATAGTTTATATAATTTCTTAAAAAAAAGAGAATATAACGACCAGATATTAGTTGATTCAGGATTGATTGGAAATAAAAATAATAATTATTATGATAAATTCAGAAACAGAATTATGTTTCCAATATTTAATTCTTATGGTGAGGTAATTGCATTTGGAGGTCGAAGGTTAGATGATTCAGATAAAAGTTCTCCTAAATATTATAATTCACCTGAAACATTAATTTTTCATAAAAGTAAAAATTTATATGGTATAAATTGGGCTAAAAAGGGGTTCAGGGAGAAAAATAGTGCTGTAATAATGGAAGGTTATACAGATGTTATAACAGCTCACAAGTATGGTATTAATAATGCTGTAGCTTCATTAGGTACAGCATTGGCAAGAGAACAAGCCGATTTATTAAAAAGATATGTGGATAAGGTTTATATATCATTTGATCCTGATTTTGCAGGAGAAAAAGCAACTATCAGAGGTCTAGATATTCTTAAAGATGCAAACTTGGAAGTTAAGGTAATACAATTACCCGAAAATACTGATCCGGATGATTTTATTAAAGAAAATGATATTGAAGAATATATAAGTTTAATGAATAATGCAAATAATTTAATTGAATTTAAAATAAATAGAATTATAGATAATAGAGATGAGTACAATGTAGATGAACGAATTAATAGATCAAAAAAAGTGTTAGAAGTTTTATCTCAAATTAAAGATCCAATAGAGCGAGATGTTTATTTGAATAAGGCTGCTGGCATCTTAAATATTGATAAAAATGCAATGAAACAAGCATTAATTTCATATAATCAAAAAAATAAGCAGGAAAACAGCAATAAGAATAGAATAAAAGAAAAGGGCTCGAAAAAAGAACTTGAAAATTTAAATTATATAGACTTGTTTTTTAAAACATTAATAGATAATCCAAATCGGATTAATTATGTTAAGGAAGAAATAACTCCTAATTATTTTAAGGGGGTTTACAAGAAAGTCTATGAATTGATAATTGAGAAGGGAAAAGAGATTAGAAACTTAAATATCGAAAAAGATATCAATAACAAAAAACTTATTAAATATCTTATGATATTAACTGTAAAAGAACGTCAGAAGGTTACTGATAATAAGTTTAATGCATTAATTGATGTAATAAAAAAAGATTATAAAAAAAGAGCCAAAAATGACTTGTATAATGAACTGAAAGATTCTGAAGATAGTTTAAACGAATTAAATAATCTT
>JBEPXG010000154.1:0-4605 GCA_041642015.1 Halanaerobiales bacterium | reverse complement strand
AAAATTTAAGGGTTAAATACCTTGGTAAAAAGGGTAAAATAACTCAAATCTTTAGTAAGATGGGTCAAGTTTCTGATGATAAAAAGCCGATTGTGGGTAAAGAAACAAATATTTTGAAAAATAAAGCTCAAAAACTTTATGAAGATATTAAAAGCAAAAAGGAAGAAGAATTAAAAAAGCAAAAACTAAAGACCGAAACAATTGATGTAACATTACCTGGTACAGATGTAAATGTTGGACATAAAAACCCTTTTACACATATTATAGATGAAGTTGTAGAACTCTTTTTAGGAATGGGTTTTTGTATTGAAGAAGGACCTGAAGTAGAAAATGAATACTATAACTTTCAAGCGTTAAATATACCTGAAGATCACCCTGCTAGGGACTTACAGGATACATTATATATAGATGATAAATACTTGCTGAGAACTCATACTTCTCCAGTTCAGATTAGAACAATGGAAAAACAAGATCCACCAATAAGAATTATTGCTCCAGGGAGAGTATATAGATCAGATGAACTGGATGCATCACACTCACCAAACTTCCATCAAATAGAGGGTTTGGTTATTGATAAAGATATTTCATTCAGTGATCTTAAAGGAACAATTGAAAAGTTTGTTCATGAAATATATGGTAAGGAAAGAAAGATCAGATTTAGACCAAGTTACTTCCCTTTTACTGAACCAAGTGCAGAGGTTGATGTATCTTGTGGTGTATGTAAAGGTGAAGGTTGTTCACTTTGTTCATATACAGGTTGGGTTGAAGTATTAGGTTCTGGAATGGTACATCCTAATGTGTTAAGAATGTCTGGTCTTGATCCAGATGTATACAGCGGTTTTGCCTTTGGAATGGGCTGGGATAGAATTGCAATGTTGAAGTATGATATAGATGACATTAGAGTACTTTATGAAAATGACAAGAGATTTATCCATCAATTTTAACTAAAGGGAGTGAATAATTGTGCAAGTACCATATAATTGGTTAAAAACATATATAGATTTTCCTTATACTCCAGAAGAGATGTCACAAAAACTAACTATGGCCGGTCTAGAAGTAGAAGGTATGGAGTACTTAGGAGAAGGATTAGAAGATATAGTTATAGGAGAAATTATTGAACTTAAGGATCATCCTAATGCAGATAAATTAAAAATATGTGAAGTTGATTTAGGTAATAAAAAGATACAGATGATAACTGGTGCTCCAAATGTAAGTGAAAACATTAAAGTACCTGTTGCAGAAGTTGGAGTAACCTTACCTACAGGAATGAAAATTGAAAAAACAAAACTAAGAGGCGAAGTTTCAGAAGGTATGATCTGTTCTAAAGATGAATTAGGATTACAAGAAGAAAGAGCCAGTGGAATCATGGTTTTATCTAAAGATGCTATAGTTGGAGATAAGTTTGTTAACTATCAAGGATTAGATGAATATGTATATAAGCTTGATCTAACTCCAAACTATGCCCGCTGTTTAGGACTAATAGGTATAGCAAGAGAAGTTAAAGCTATGCAAGAAGAAGAGTTAAAAATAAACTATCCTGAGATTAATGTTAAAGAAGATAAAAGTGAAAATATTAATGAGCTAGCAGATATAAAAATCGAAGATGAAAAACTATGTCCACGTTATGCAGGTAGAGTAATTAAAGATGTTACAATTAAACCTTCTCCAAAATGGATGCAGGATAGATTGAAAGCTGCTGGAATTAGACCAATAAATAATATTGTAGATATTACAAACTATATATTATTAGAATATAACCAACCATTACATGCTTTTGATTTAGATAAGATTAAAGATGGTAATGTAATTGTTAGAAGAGCTAAAGAAGATGAAAAGGTTGTAACTTTAGATGATGTAGAAAGAAGATTAGATAAAGAAACATTAGTAATAACTGATCCTGAAAAAGTTATTGCAGTAGCAGGTGTTATGGGAGCACAAAACAGTGAAGTTACTGAAAAAACTACAGATATCTTTTTAGAAGCGGCTTGTTTTAATCCAAGCAGTATTAGAAAAACAGCTCGCAAATTAGGACTTCCAAGTGAAGCTTCACATCGTTTTGAACGTGGTATTGATATTGAGAATGTTATAGAAGCTGGTAATAGAGCAGCTTATTTAATCCAAGAATATGCAGATGGTAAAGTAGTTGAAGGTATAATTGATAACTATCCTAATAAATATCAAGAGAAGATTATCGAAGTTAATATAAATAAAGCAAACAGAATTTTAGGACTAGATTTGAGCAAAGATGAAATAGAAAAGATGTTAAATAGATTAGAAATTGAAGTTACTGAAAAAGATAAGAACTCTATTAAGCTTAGAGTACCCTCTTACCGTAATGATATTGAACAAGATGCTGACATATTCGAAGAAATAGCCAGAATCTATGGATATAACAATATACCAACTACAACACCGAAAACAAATGAAGTAGGTAAAAGAACAAGAAAACAGAAAATAGAAAAAAAGATTAAAAACACTATGAATGCAGCCGGTCTAGATGAAATAATAACATTTAGTTTAACAGGTCCTGATAATTATAAAGACCTTAACTTAAGTGATGATCATCAGTATAGAAACTGGGTAAAGATAAAAAATCCATTAAATGAAGCATTTGGTCTACTTAGAACCACATTATTACCTGGTGTTATTGAATCAATATCAACAAATGCAAAAAGACAGGTGGCTGATGTTAAATACTTTGAAATTGGAAGAACATTTCATAATCAAGGTGAAAATGAAAGACCAGTTGAAAAAACAATGTTAGCTGCAGGATCTATGGGAGCTAAAGATGATAACTGGGGATTAGATGCTCCAGACTTCTATTATTTAAAAGGAGCTTTAGAAAAACTATTTAATCATTTAAATATTATTGATAGTATTGAATATAGGCGTGGTAAAGAAGACTTTACTCACCCAGGACGTACAGCAGATATTTACTATAAAAACGAAAAAATAGGTATTTTAGCTGAATTAAAGCCTAAAGTAATTGATTCTTATGACCTAAAGAAAAGAACAAGTATTTTAGAAATTGACATATCTAAAATATTAGATGAAGTACAAATTGGTGATTACCTCTTTGAGATGTTACCTAAATATCCAGCAGTAGACCGTGATTTAGCTATCATGTTATCTGAAGATATTCCAGTGATGGAAGTACTTAATATTATAAATAATACAGATCAAACAATCTTAAAAAGTACTGAACTATTTGATATCTATCAGGGAGAACAAATACCTGATGGCAAAAAATCATTAGCCTTTAAACTATTATTCCAAGCAAAAGATCGTACATTAACTGATCAAGAAGTAAATGAAGTATTTAATAAAATAGTAAAAAGATTAGAAAATAAATATGAAGCAAAAATAAGAAAAAAATAACCCTATTGCAGGAATTTCAAATATAATAGTGAATTTATTAAAGTAGAACATAAACAAACAGGGGCTGTGTATTTATGGAAAAATATAAAGAGGTTAATAAATTTACAGTAAGAATATTAGAAGAAGAGTTGGTTGTCAAAGGGGAAGTCTCTGAAGACTATGTAAAAGAGTTAGCTGACTTCATTAATAATGTTGGTCAGGAAATTCAGGAAACCTATCCCCGTTTACCCCGTAGAAGCTTACTTGGTTTAACTATGGTAAATATTGCAGATGAATACTTTAAAACAAAAAAAGAATTAGAAAAATTAAAAAAAGAAAACAAAGATTTAAAAGAAGTTAGAAACAAATTAATTAAAGATAATAATTCTTTAAAAAGAGACAACAGAGATTTAAATAATCTACTGGAGGAGGTAGATTAATAATTGGAAGGGTCCATTACTATCATAGACATTATAATAAGTATTATACTATTATACTTCATCTTTGAAGGCTATAAAAAAGGCTTTGTCAAACAAACTGCAACAATAGTTGGAATCCTTGTGTCTCTATACCTTGCGATAACTAGGTATGTAGAGTTCCAGGAATTTATAAGACCCTATCTAAATGTATCTGAAACATTTCTGCAATTTATTAGCTTTGCAATTATATTTATTGGGGTAAATATAATTATCCAAATTTTAAGTAATGTATTTGAAAAAATGACTGATAATGCCTTTATTAAACCAGTTAATCAGGTTGGTGGTGCTCTTTTTGGGCTTTTAAAAGGAGGAGTATTAGTATACTTTTTACTGCTCATCTTATCAGAAATCCCTTACCAATCCTTAACTGAAACATTAGAACAGTCATTTTTTGCAGATAAATTTTTAAGATTTACGCCTTTAGTAAAAGAAAATTTAGAACGTCTATTTGGTGGCCATAATTAGTATTATGGTCATTTTTTTTAGCGAGGTGAAAAAATGTATAGTTTTAGCAATAAAGAAATATCAGAAATGTTAAGTGAATATACTGATTTAATGGAGATTGTTGGTGAAAATAAATACCGTGTCCGTGCCTATGATAATGCTTCCAGGATATTATCTGATCGTACTATTGAATTAGAAAAACTGGTTAAGGAAGATAATCTAGAAGAAATAAAGGGTATTGGAGAAGGTATAGCTCAAACAATAAAAGACATTTATGAAAAAGGTTTTTGTGAACCCTTAGAAGAGCTAAGAAAACAACTACCAC
>JBEPXG010000153.1:0-4606 GCA_041642015.1 Halanaerobiales bacterium | reverse complement strand
CAGTATACTGCATCAGCTCCATATAATATAGCTGTTTTTAGTTTTTCTAAATTCCCGGCTGGTGCTAAAAGTTCTACTTTTTCCATTACTTTACCTCCTGATACTGATCGTCAGTCCATCATCTATGTCAAATAATCTACTATCAAATTTTTGATTGTTTTTTAAATAGATTAAAAACTTTCTCATATTTACTACAATTGTCCTCATTTTATGTTCAACTTTACCTTTATCTTTAACAAGACCTTTATATAATACATTATCACATAATATAATTCCATTATCATTAATTATATCTTCAGCCATTTTAAACAAATTAAGATACTGCCCTTTGGCAGCATCTATGAATATTAAGTCAAATTTTCTTCTTAAATAAGGTAAAATCTCTAGTGCATCTCCATATTTAAAGTTAACCTTTTTACTATAGCCAAAATCTTCAACATTTTCTTTAGCCTCTATTAACCTTGCCTCATCTCTTTCTATAGTCACTATCTCACAGTTGGCATCTGAATATTCAGCTAACCATAATGTTGAATATCCAATAGCTGTACCAACTTCTAAGATTAATTTGGGTTTGTTAAATAACAAAACAGATTTAATGAAATTTGCTGTATCTCGATTTATTATTGGGATATGTTCTTTTTTGGCCCTTTTTTCAATTTCTTTTAACTTTTCATTATCTTCCCAAAGTTTAAAAAAATCATTAGTCATTGATTAACCCCTCATTTTTCATTTCTCTTTGTTTTTGGATATGCTGTTCATAGCTTTTTGTAAAAACATGTTCACCATTATTTAAAGCAAAATAGAACAGATAATCTGTTTCAGCAGGGTTTAAAGCAGCTTCAATTGCTACTATTCCCGGATTACAGATTGGACCAGGGGGTAAACCTTCATTTTGATAAGTATTGTAAAAGGATTCCACTTCTAGATCTTTATATAGTAGTCTTGCTTTTTTTTCTTTTAATACATACTGTACTGTTGCATCGATCTGTAAAAGCATATCTTGGTTTAATCTATTATATATAACTGAAGCAATAATTGGTTTTTCATTATCAAAACGTGCTTCTTCTTCAATTAAAGAAGCAATCGTTATAATTTCATGTAATGAATAACTATCAGTTATTTCATTTTCTTTAATTTTTTCAATAACATTGTTTTCAAATGATGAAAGCAGTACTTCAATAGTTTCAAATGAACTATATCCTAATGGTATTGTATAAGTATCTGGATATAAATAACCCTCTAATCGATAAGTCATCTTATCATTTTTATTAGGTAAAAAATCATGTTCAAAGTTATTTTCAATCAGTGTTTCACTATAGTCATCTTTTGTATTTAAACTTTTTTCAGCAAGCCTATTTATTACCTCTGTAACAGAAAACCCCTCTGGAATAGTTGCTTTAAAAACAGCATTTCCACCTGTTTTTAATTGATCGATTATTTCAAACATATCCATTGAAGGTTTTAAGTAATAATAGCCTGCTTTAAGTTGTTGATCAAGTTCTGTTAGATGTATATATGTTCTAAAAGTTAGTCTGGATCTTATAAGTTCATTAATATAAAGTGTATCTACTATAGTTTGTGCTGAACTACCTTTTTTTATCTCAATAAGTATGTTTTCATCATTGTTACTATCTACTGGACCGGTTAGATCAATGATTTTAACCGATAATGTTATTAAAATAATTAAGATTAAAAAAATTATTCCAGCCTTTTTCACTTGCTAAGATACCTCTCTCTAACATTTTCGAATTCTTCTTCATCATCGATAATACTTAAGTAACTTTCATCACCTTCATTAACCATTTTAAGTACTAATGCTTCTGAATCTTCATCATAATCAGATGGAATCAAGACTAAATATTTACTTCCATCAAACATTACTTCATCTTCTATTATAAATCTTTCTTCAACACCATCATTTTTTAATACTAATTCTCCTGCTTCTTTATCAACATAATAACTACCTTCTTCATTCATTTTTTCCACCATCCTTTTGATTAATAAAATCTAAGTAATTTTGCAGTATTAAAGCTGCTGCAATTTTGTCTACCATCTTTTTTCTTTTTTTACGACTTAAATCAGCATCAACCATACTTTGGTCAGCAATTAAAGTCGTAAATCTTTCATCCCATGTTGTTACATTAATTTCTAATCTTTTATTTAAAAAGTTAATAAACTCTTGAGTTTTATCTGCACGTGGTCCTTTGCTTCCATTTAAAGAAGTAGGCATACCAACAACTACTTCATCAATATCATAGTCTTTTAAATACTTTTTTATAATATCTAAATCCTGATTTAATGCAGTTCGTTTTATTACTTCTTTACTATGAGCAATTGTGTTTGAACGATCACTTACTGCTAATCCTATATATTTATCACCATAATCAATACCTAATTTTCTCAAGTTTTTATTCCACCACCAGTGTAAAATGGTGCTTCCAATTACATTAGAAGCACCTTTAAGTTTATTTATTCAAATAATTTTTAACTAATTCTTCGATTATTTCATCTCTATCAATTGTTCTGATCATCATCCGAGCATCTTTATAGCTTGTTATATAGGCTGGGTCACCTGAAAGAATATATCCGACAATCTGATTTACTGGATTATATCCTTTTTCTTTAAGAGCTTTTGAAACCCTTTTTATGACATATCCTGCTTCACTTAATTCTTCTTTTGTCGGTTTAAACCTCATAGTTTGATCATTACGATTATCTTCAGGCATCTTTACCACTTCCCATATTAAATATTTTTAAATTAATTATCTATTTATTTTTTACAATTTCTTCTGCTTTAGCTAATGCTTCATCAATCTTATCTACTTTGCTTCCACCAGCTTGAGCCATATCTGGGCGGCCTCCGCCACCTCCACCGGCTACTTTAGCAACTTGACCAATTATGTTACCAGCATTAAATCCTTTATCAACTAGATCTTTAGATATTTTAGTTACAAATAATACCTTATTATCTAGAGCAGAAGCTAATACAATTATACCTGATTGAATTTCATTTTGCAATTTATCAGCCATTTTTCTTAAAGCATTGTTGTCTACATCTTTTAATTTATGGGTTAATAAATTAACACCATTAATGTTTTTCAGATTATCTTTTAGATCTGTAGACTTAGAAGCAGCAATCTTATCTTTTAGAGATCTAACTTCTTTTTCTAATTCTTTGATATTGTTTTTCATCTTATCTATTTTTTCTGGTATATCATTTATATCTGAATTTAATAGCTGAGCTGACTTCGTTAATAGTTCTTTTTGATTGTTTATATATTCTAATGCTTTAAATCCAGTTACAGCTTCAATTCTTCTTATTCCTGAAGCAGTAGAACCTTCATTTACTATTTTAAATAATCCAATATCACCGGTTCTATTTACATGTGTTCCACCACAAAGTTCAATACTAAAGTCACCCATTTGAACTACTCTTACCTTTTGACCATACTTTTCAGTAAAGAGTGCGGCTGCACCTTTCTTTTTGGCTTGATCAATATCCATCTCTTCGATATTAACATCAAGATTGTTTATAATTTGTTCATTAACTCTGTATTCGATCTCTTCTAACTCACTATCAGTTAATGAAGAAAAATGGGTAAAATCAAATCTAAATCTATCAGGTTCAACTAAGGAACCGGATTGATTTACATGTTCACCTAAAACATCTCTTAAGGATTGATGTAATAGATGAGTTGCAGAGTGATTACGCATAGTAGCTTTTCTTCTATCTTTACGAACCTGTAGTTCAACTTCATCGTTAGTTTCTAATTTACCTTTTTTTACTTCAACAAGATGTATATAGTAATCCATTTTGTTTACAGTATCATATACTATTATTTCATTACCATTACTTGTTATAGTACCTTTATCACCAATCTGTCCTCCACTTTCAGCATAAAAGGATGTTTTATCTAAAATTACTTTTGCTTTGTTTCCTTCTTGAACTGAATCAACTACTTGTGCATCTTGAATTATTTTTAAAACTTTAGCTTCATTAGACATATGCTTATATCCAACAAACTCTGTTTTTTCTATTTGATCAGATATATCTTTTAGAAGTTCATCTTCTTTTGTACTTCCAAACCCAACATCTTCTCTTGCTTCACGGGCTCTTTTTTTCTGTTCATCCATCTCTTTTTCAAAACCATCTTGATCAACTTCAAGTCCATGTTCTTTTAGAACATCTTCAGTTAAATCAAGTGGGAAACCATAAGTATCATATAGTCTAAAGGCTTTTTGACCAGATAATATATTTTTGTTTTCATCTTTTAGTTCATCAATCATATCAGAAAGAATTTCTAGTCCTTGATCTAAGGTATCGAAAAATCTTTCTTCTTCAGCTTTAACAAACTTTATAATCTGAGCTTCTTTTTTTTCTAAGGTTGGATATCCACCAGACATTGTATCAATTACAACTGGTACCATTTTGTATAAAAATGGGGTGTCATATCCTAACTTACCTCCATATCTGACAGCCCTTCTAATTAATCTTCTTATTACATAGCCTCTACCTTCATTTGAAGGAAGTACACCATCAAAGATTGCCATTGTTACTCCTCTAATATGATCAGCAATTAAACGGTATGCCATCTTAGTTTCTTCA
>JBEPXG010000152.1:0-4598 GCA_041642015.1 Halanaerobiales bacterium | reverse complement strand
AGAATATGATAATAATAAATTTAAAGAAAATGTATATTTTTATCTAGAAAAAATGTCAGATGTTGAAATAAAGATTAATGGTAATGATCTAATTAAGATCGGATATAAAGAAGGACCAATTATAAGTGAAGCTTTAAAGAATGTTAAAAAAGAAGTGCTAAAAGGTAATTTATCAACTAAAGAAAAGCAATTAAAATACGCAAAAAAAATTAAAGATAGATTGGAAAGGAAGTAAATAATGTCTAATATAATGGAGTTAATACTTGTAATACCAGTACTCTTGTTATCTCTCTCAATACATGAGTACTCACATGGTTATGTATCATATCTATTAGGAGATCCAACACCTAAGATAAATGGAAGATTAACACTAAATCCAATAAAGCATCTTGATTTAATGGGTAGTTTAGTACTTTTAATTACTAGAAGAATCGGTTGTGCTAAACCGGTACCAATAAATCCTCGTTACTATAAAAACCCAAAAAAGGGTTTAATGTTAGTTGGAATAGCAGGTCCTGGTTCAAATTTAATAATGGCAATATTTTTTGCTATAATATTTAGAGTAGTTATCTTTTTTTCTAATGCTAGTTCTATAGGTTCAATTGGAGTTCAAGTTAGTGATCTACAGTATGTATTATTAAGATTTTTACTATTAGCAGTTATTGTTAATTTAAGTTTAGGTTTCTTTAATCTATTACCAATTCCACCTTTAGATGGTTCAAATATTCTCAGAGGAATACTACCTAGTAATTTAGAAAAATATTTAAATAAGCTACAAGGACCAATTGGTATGGTAGTACTATTAATTTTAGCATATACAGGTATCTTATGGAGTATGATCAGCCCCTTTGTAAACTTCTTTTTAGGGGTATTAATATAAAGTTGGCAGGGTGAAAAATATGGATTATGAAGTAAGACTGGATGCATTCCAGGGTCCTCTGGAACTGTTATACCAGCTGGTAAAGAAAAACAAAATAGAAATTAGTGAAATTTCACTTGCTAAAATTACCGGTGAATATCTAGACTATATAGATCAAAACATTATGGATTTAGAGTTTACCAGTGAGTTTTTGGTAATTGCGGCTGAACTAATTGAAATCAAGGCTAAGTATTTATTACCAAAAACAGATGATGAAGAAGAAGATGAAGAAGAGAGTTTAGTTGAAAGATTAAAAAAATATCAACTATACAAAGAACTTTCTTTTGTTCTTGCAGATGAATTTGAATCAAAAAGAGATACCTTTGAAAACAAAAGTAATTTAGAGAAATATCGTAACTTCGAAGAAGAGGTAGTTATTGATATAAACTTAAAGGATTTTAAAGAAATGTATCTAAAAGCCCTTTATTCTGACAATGATTTAGAAGATGATGATATTGAAGAAGTTGAGCATATTATTATCGAAAAAATTAAAGTTGAAAAAAAGATAAATGATGTATTAAATAAATTAAGTCATTATAAACAGATTAGTTTCTTTAAACTGATCAATGATCACAGTAATATTATGGAGATTGTTGTAACTTTTTTAAGTATATTAGAGCTAATGAAGTTAAATAAGGTAAAGGTATTACAAGATGACCTTTTTACACCTATAGAAGTTTCATTAGCATAGAGTAGGTGATAAACAAAAATGAAATCAGAACATATTGCAAAGATAGAGGCATTAGTATTTGTTGCTGAAAAACCGGTAGGTATTGATAAAATATCTAGAGTTTTAGATTTAAAAATTTCAGAAATAAGACCAATTTTAGAGGAAATCAAAACTGAATATGAAAAAGATAGTCATGGTTTTGAATTTAATAGTTATAATGATCATTATGTATTTGAAACTAAAAAAGATCATGGTGATTTAATATTGGACTATATGAATGTTTCCAAACATAAAAAATTAAGTTCTGCTGCACTAGAAACACTTGCAATAATAGCATATGAACAGCCAATTACTAGAAGAGAGGTAGAATCTATTAGAGGTGTTAATGTAGAAAGAACCCTTTCAACATTAGAAAAGTACGATCTAATAGAGGAAAAGGGTAGAAAAGAATCAATAGGTAACCCTATAATCTATGGAACAACAACAATCTTTTTACAGAAATTTGGCTTAGATGATATAGATGATTTACCTAAGATTGAGGATATAGACTATAAGAGTGTTTTTGATGAAGATTAAAAAAGGAATATATAGATTTTTAAAGAATATTATAAACAGAGAAAGGATGTCTTTTTGATGGAACGCCTTCAAAAAGTTATGGCACATGCTGGTATAGCTTCTCGTAGAAAGTCTGAGGAGATAATAGCAGCAGGTCGAGTGAAGGTAAATGGAGAAATAGTTACTGAAATGGGAACAAAAGTTAATCCCCAAAAAGATACAATTGAAGTTGATGGTAAAATAATTTCGAAAGAAAAAAAAGTATATTATAAATTATATAAACCAACAGGTTATGTAACAACCGTTGATGACCCCCAAGGAAGAGATACTGTATTGGATTTAGTTGATGATACAAAACAAAGAATATATCCAGTAGGTAGATTAGATATGGATAGCAGTGGTTTACTTATCTTAACCAATGACGGTGACCTAACTTATAAAATTACTCATCCTTCACATGAACTTGATAAAGAATATGAGGTTGTTGTAAATGGTAGGCTAGATTCAAATAATTTAAATAATTTCAGACAGGGGATTAAACTTAAAGAGGGGAAAACATCTCCTGCCAGAATATATAAAATAAATGAAGACCGTAAAAATACGACCTATAAAGTTATCATTCATGAAGGTATGAACAGACAAGTTAGAAGAATGTTTGAGGTTCTAGGATTCAATGTGGTTAGCTTAAAAAGAGTACGGATTGGTAATATTACTTTAGGAAGCTTAAGACCTGCAGAATACAAGCAGATCTGTAATGAAGATCTAAAAGATCTATTAAGGTTACTTTAATAACCTATGTAGTAAAAAACAAGGGGGAGATCACATGGAAACATTAAAAGTTTCGGGTTCATCTGATCCTAAATCTGTAGCAGGTGCAATCGCTGCAGTGGTTCGTGATGAAGGTAAGGTTGAATTACAGGCGATAGGAGCTGGAGCAATTAATCAGACCGTTAAGGCTATTGCAATTTCTAGAGGATATGTAGCTCCTTTAGGTATAGACTTAATTATGATACCAGAATTTATTGAAATAGATGTTGATGATGAGGTTAGAACAGCAATTAAGTTTACTGTTTCACCCAGAAGACAATAAAAATATATATTTATTATGATGACTCTGGGCCTATCCTATGTATGGGATAGGTTTTTCTCTTGTAAATAAAGTAAATGTTGACGAGGTGAATATATTTGTTTTTAAAAAAAGTTAAAATAAAAGGATTTAAATCATTTGCAAATACAATAAATTTAAAATTTGATATTCCAATAACAGCTATAGTTGGACCTAATGGTAGTGGGAAAAGTAATGTGGTAGATGCTGTCCGCTGGGTATTAGGTGAACAAAGTGCTAAGAATTTAAGGGGTTCAGAGATGGCTGATGTAATATTTGCTGGTAGTCAAAAACTACCTGCTGCCTCATCTGCTGAAGTATCATTATTTTTAGATAACTCTGAACGCATTTTAGATATAGAGACCGATGAAGTAAAAATATCTAGAGAAGTAACAAAAGATGGCCAGAGTGATTATTTAATCAATGATAGTAAGTGTAGATTAAAAGATGTTAATGAACTACTTATGGATACTGGATTAGGGAATAATTCCTACTCTATAGTTAGTCAGGGTAAAATAACACAAATAATCAACTCTAAACCTGAAAACTTAAGAGAACTGTTTGAAGAAGCAGCCGGTATTAGTAAACATAAATCAAGAAAAAAAGATGCTGAAAGAAGACTTGAAAATACTAATTCAAACTTACAGAGAATAAAGGATTTAGTATGGGAATTAGAAAAACAGTTTGAAAAAATAAAAAAAGAAGCTAAAAAAGCTAAAGAATATAAGAGTTTAAAAAGTGAGCTTAAGGGTATTGAAATAAACCTATTATTAGACAAATATAATGAACTATCTGATAGAATTGATGAACTTGAAAAGAAAAAAACAAGTTTAGAAGAAATAATAAATAAAAAAGAAACCCTTGCTGAAGATAAAAAAGAAAAACTACATATTAAAAAAGAAGAGTTAAGAGATTTAGAAGTAAAGTATGATGATAAAAAAGATGAGTTTTACCAGCTTAAAACTAAAAACGAAGAAGTAAAAAACAGAATAAATATTATAAAAGAGCGTAAAAAGAACTTAACCAGAGAAAAAGAGAATTTAAGTGAAGAAATAGAAAAACTAATCAAAGAATACAATAGTAATGAAACTTTTCTTGATAACTTAGAAAAGAAATTAAATAAACAAGAAGAAAAATTAAATCTATTAGCAGAGAAAAAAGATAGTATTGAAAAAGACTATAACTCAAGAGTAGAAAAATTAAAGGAATTAAGAACAAATCTGAACAGCTATCGTGAAAACTTAATTGAAGAAAATGTAGATATAAACCAATTAAAAAGAGACTTTGATAAGTTAAAAGAAAAAATAAAGTACCGTCAGAGAGCATTATCTGACTTTCAGGATCAAAAA
>JBEPXG010000151.1:0-4675 GCA_041642015.1 Halanaerobiales bacterium | reverse complement strand
CCTATTTTTAAAAGCAGGAACTCTAAGCAGCAATGCTTCAATTAACAAAAAAGGTGAGCTTTGGGAAGTTGTTGGTGATCCGACAGAAGGAGCTTTGGTTGCTGCTGCAATGAAGGCAAATATTTCTAAAAAAGAATTAGAAGTTGATAATTTAAAAAGGACAGGGGAAATTCCTTTTAGCTCAGAAAAGAAATTTATGGCTGTATCATATAGTGAAAATGAAAAAGAATTTACTTATCTAAAAGGTGCTCCTGGTGTAATATTAGATAAATGTAACAAAGTTATACTAAAAGATAATAAAGTAAGTGAACTAACAGATGAAATCAAGAACAAACTATCTAATACAAACCATGAAATGGGTTCTAAAGGATTAAGAGTTTTAGGAGTGGCCTACAAAGAAAAACAAAAGGATAATTTAGAAGAAGATATTGAAGAAAACTTAATCTTTTTAGGTTTTGCAGGTATCATGGATCCACCTAGATCAGATGTTAAAAGTTCAATACTTACTGCTCAAAAAGCAGGAATTAGAACAATTATGATTACAGGTGATCAAAGTGATACTGCTTATGCAATTGCTAAAAAAGTTGGAATAAGTCAAGATAATCAAAAACCAATTACTGGTTCAATGCTGAATAAGCTTTCAATAGAAGAATTAAAAGAAAAAATTCGTACAAACTCTGTTTTTGCTCGAGTTTCACCTAAAGATAAACTAGATATAATAGATGCCTTAAATGCAAACAATGAAATCACAGCAATGACTGGTGATGGAGTAAACGATGCACCTGCCTTAAAAAAAGCTGATATAGGAGTTTCTATGGGGCAGAGAGGCACCGCTGTTGCAAAAGAAGCCTCTGATATGGTTCTATTAGATGATCGTTTTGGTACAATAGTAGAAGCTGTTAAACAGGGAAGAGTTATCTTTGATAATATACAAAAGTTTATTCATTATCTATTTTCCTGTAATTTAAGTGAAATATTGTTTCTATTTTTCGGTATTGCTTTACAACTACCAACACCATTACTTGCTTTACAAATTCTGTGGTTAAATCTTGTAACTGATGTATTTCCAGCCTTAGTTATGGCTTGGGAACAACCTGAAAAAGGAATTATGGATAATCCACCAAGAGATCCAGATAAAGCGATTATGACAAATAAGTTTAAAATAAAAATTGGTTTACAAGGTCTTATCATTACATTTGGTCCACTATTAACCTACATGTATGCATTAAATAACTTTAGCACATTAGAAAGCAGAACTATTGGATTTATGACATTGGCATTTGTACAACTATTCCATGTATTTAATGTTAGAAGAGAAAATGGTCTTGGATTTGATAAAACATTATTACAAAACAAATATCTCTGGGGAGCAATATTGCTAACAATTGGATTACAGCTATTAGCAGTCTATACTCCATTTTTACAAAATATTATTCATACTGTAGCATTACAGCCTAATATGTGGTACTTAGTATTAATGGGTTCAATTGTTCCAATTGGTTTACTTCAGTTATATTCATATGTTAAAAACTATTTAATTTAAATAAAATAATAAAATTATATTAATTATCAAAAAGTCTTCTGAGTCTAAAAAAGACCTCAGAAGGCTTTTTACTTTTTTTAAAAAAAATTGATGAAAGAGATGCATTATATATTAACATTTTCATATGCAGGAAAAATCACTTAAATACTTAACTATAAATACTAATTGCAGTAAAGTTTTAAAAAAATACTAAATCTTTATGTTCAGGATTTTTACATTAAATTTTAATAAGAATAGGAGAAAAATAATGATATTTAAAATTTTGAAAAAAGACTTATCAAGAAAAAAGATAATAACAGCAGCAGTTTTTATATTCATAATGCTTTCAGCTATGTTAATGGCAAGTGGTAGCAATATGATAATCAACTTGTTAAATTCGATCGACTATTTAATTGAAACTGCTTCTGCTCCACACTTTACTCAATCTCATACAGGTGATTTTGATCAAGAAATTATTGATGAATGGAGTTCAAATAATGATCTTATAGATAAACAACAGACCATTGAGATGATAAATATTTCCGGGTCTAATTTATATCTAAATAGTGAAGAAGCAGAAAAATACAGTTTTATGGACAATGGTTTTGTAAAACAAAGTAAAAAATTTGATTATCTTTTAAACTTAGACAATGAAATAATAAAAGTTAAAGAAGGAGAAATAGCAGTTCCGATTCATTATATGCAAACCAAGAATTTACAGATTGGAGATACTATAGGAATTAAAAATAACGAAAAAGAAATCTCTTTAACTATTACAAATTTTGTACGAGATGTACAAATGAACCCTGCTATTATAAGTTCTAAACGATTTGTTGTAAGTGAAAGCGATTATAACGTACTAAAAAATAATTTTGGAGATTCAGAATATCTAATATCTTTTCAGTTAAAAGATATTAATGATCTAAAAGAGTTTAGAAATCAATATAGTCAATCTAACCTACCACAAAAGGGACCAACAATAGATATTCAATTACTTAGATTAATGAATAGCTTATCAGATGGCTTAATTGCAGCAGTTATTATTTTAATAAGCATTTTGCTATGTGTAATATCACTATTATGCTTAAGATTTGTCATATTATTAACTTTAGAAGAAGATTATAGAGAGATTGGAGTAATGAAGGCAATCGGTATTCTGCCAGCAAAAATAAGGAATATATACCTATCAAAATATTTAATATTAGCAGTAACTGCATCTTTTTCAGGTTATCTACTATCATTATTTATAAATCATCTTTTTGTTGAAAATATAATGTTATATATTGGTAAAGCTCCTTTATCTATTTTTGAAATGATAATATCACCAGTGTCTTCGTTTTTGATAGCTATAATAGTTATATTATTCTCATTATTAGTTTTAAAAAGATTTAAAAAGATCTCAGCAGTTGAAGCTATACGTATGGGTAGTTCTGGAGGAATTTATTCTAACAATAAAAAATTAACACTGCATAAAAACAAGACGCTTAATTCAAATATATTTTTAGGATTAAGAGATGTAATATTAAGGTTTAAAACATATATAATTTTATTTTTAGTTTTTGGTCTATCAACTTTTATAATTATCGTTCCAATTAATTTCCTTAATACCATTCAATCCCCTAAATTTATAAGTTATATGGGGGTGGGTGAAAGTGATTTAATTTTAGATATAAGAAGTTCAGATCAAATGCAAAAACAATTTGAAAAAGTTCTTAAATATATTGAAAAAGATCCTGAAGTTACTAAGTTTGCATCCTATATAACCGGTAAATACGAAGTAGTTAATCAAGAAGGAACAACAGAAAGCTTATTTGTTACTACTGGAGATTTTGATGTTTTTCCAATAGATTATGTAAATGGTAAAGCACCATCAAAAAGTAATGAAATGGCTCTTTCTTATTTAAGTTCAAGTGAACTAAAAAAAGATGTCGGAGATCCAATTGTACTTATTGCAAATGGAAAACGCCAAGATATGGTAATCTCAGGTGTTTATCAAGATATCACAAATGGTGGGAAAACTGCTAAAGCAAAAATAGCTCCTGATTATGATAAAGTGGTCTGGTATAATATAAATTTAAATGTGAATTCAGATATTCCTAATAAAGTTCAAGAATATAATACAACCTTTGATAATTTAAAAGTTACTGATATTGAAGGATATATCGATCAAACCTTTTCAAGTATTATTGATCAGTTACAGTTATTGACAGTTACAGCTATCTTAATTGCTGTATTAATAACCATACTTATCACAGTATTATTTTTAAAAATGTTAATAGCTAAAGATATGTCACAGATTGCTATTATGAAAAGTATAGGAATATCATTAAAAGATATTAAGATACAATATGTAACTAGAGCTTTAATTGTTTTAAATCTTGGTATTATTGTTGGTACTATTTTATCAAATACTCTAGGAGAACAATTACTAAGTATATTACTTTCTGTAATGGGTGCAAAAAACATCCAATTTATTATTAATCCTTTAATAGCATACATTTTAAGTCCATTATTTTTAATATTAGTTGTTTCAATAACAACATTTCTAAGTATAAATAATATTGAGGATTATAGTATAGAAGATATAAATGTTGAATAAAGAGAGGAGTTTTTAGTTATGAACAATATATTAGAAACCAATAATCTATGTAAGACATATACAGTTAATAAAGTAGAAAAAAATATATTAAAAAATATTAACTTGACTATTAAACAAGGAGAATTTGTATCTGTAATGGGGCCTTCTGGTTCTGGCAAAAGCACCTTATTATATAATGTAAGTGGTATGGACAAAATGTCAGATGGTGATGTTGTATTTGATGGTATAAAGCTAAATGATCTAACTGAAAAAAAGTTATCAGAAATCAGATTAAATAAAATGGGATTTGTATTTCAACAAAACAATCTATTAAAAAACTTAGGAATTATTGATAATATTGTTTTATCAGCATATATGGCTAAAAATAAAACTAAAGAAGATATTAATAAAAAAGCAGTAGACTTGATGAAAAAAACTGGTATAAGTGAGTTAGCTCAAAACGATATTACCCAGGTTTCTGGTGGTCAATTACAAAGAGCAGCTATTTGCAGAGCTTTAATCAATGACCCATTAATGTTATTTGGAGATGAACCTACAGGTGCTCTTAATTCTAA
>JBEPXG010000150.1:0-4676 GCA_041642015.1 Halanaerobiales bacterium | reverse complement strand
AGCTGTTTTCCCAATTATTTAAAATATTTTCTATACCTTTTATTGTATTATTAATGTGTGAAGTTTCTGCATAAATTTTTGCAAAACCAGTATTTTTTTCTCTCATATAGTTAAAGGAAAAATTTTCATCTATTAAGTTTTTATTATATAAATCATGATAGTTATTACTACTTTTACCAAAAATCAATTCCATAGTCATATTTGTAATCATATCTTGTTTTATAATTTTTAAATTATCTTTATATGGATTTTCTTCCTTAAAACCAATACTTACTATTGGTCTTGAAATACTCATCGCTAAATCCTTTTCTTCTAACTTAATTCCTTGTGGCTCTTTAGGATATATTTTCTTATAGTCAATATTATTACTACCATGTTTTGAATAGTTATTATCGATCCAGTTAAATAACTTATTGGGACTAATTTTACCAATTACTACTAATGTCATATTATTTAAACTATAAAACTTATCAAAAAAATCTTCTAATACATCTTTATTTATTTTGTCTATACTTTTAGGTGTTCCAGCTATATTATCTTTAATCGGATAATTAAAAAACATAGCTTGAAGCAATTGATAAAATGACTGCCAACCTGGACTATCCTTATACATATTAATTTCTTGATTTATAACACTTTTTTCATGATCTACACGTTTTTTTTCAAAATGAGGATTTAATACAAAATCAAATAAATATTTTAAAGATAAATAAAAATCACTTGTTGTATTAAAATAATAGTTTGTATTATTAAAACCAGTATAAGCATTAACACTACTACCTATCTCTGAAAATTTATCAATGATACTACCTTCCCTATTTTCAAATAACATATGCTCCATAAAGTGAGCAATACCTTTTGGATAGTTATAAACAGTATTATTCTCATCTTCAATCTTTAAATCTACTGAGCCAACATCTACTGATAATATTGCTTGCTTTTTATTATATTTATGACGTGGTATCAAAATAACATTAAGTCCTGAATCAAATTTTTTCTCATAATACTCTTCATTTATACTTTCAAATTTTTTATATATCATTTTATGCACTTCCTGGTTTCAATAAAAAATGTGTTGTAAGTTTTACTTTTTTTGCAACTTCTATAATATCTTTTTTATCTACTTCTTTAATAGAGTTAATAACATAGTTTAATGAATCTTTTTTATCATTGATCAGTCCAAGTAAAAATGCATCTACAACACTATGGTTGTTATCACTTAAACTCTTATATCGATTTATTAATTTCTTTTTTGTCCAATTTAAATTTTTATCAGTAAACTGTCCTTTTGTCATTTCATCTAATTTTTCACTTATTATATCTTTAACTGTTTGATAATCCTTAATATCTATTCCAGCATTAATTAATATCAAACCCTTTGTAGACTCTAATCTGGTATTAATATAATAAGCTAAACCTCGTTCTTCTCTAACAGTACTAAATAGTTTCGAATGACTAAACCCACCAAGCATTCCATTAAAAACTATTAAGGCAAAATATAATGGATGATTTCTTGTAATAGGCACTCTTATTCCAGCACAAAGTTTAGACTGAGTAACTTGATCTTCTTCTTCGATATCGATGTTATCAAAACCATCAATCTTTAATGAAGTATTATTAATCGGAAGATCTTTATTACGTTCATAGTCAAATTTAGTATTTATATAGTCATAGATATCTTTATGATTACCAACATCACCAATAACAAAAATCTCTAAAGGACTTTCTATTAATACCTTTTTAAAATATTGATATAGATTATCATTAATACTTGATTTAAGACCTTTTAATGTTCCCAGGGTGTAGAGAGAAAAATCCTCCCCTCTACACATTTCCTGGTAACATCTTTCTATTACATAACTATTTTTATCATTTTTTAGTGATAGAATTTTTTCTTTTAGGAACTTATGACCCTTATTGATAAATTTTTGTTTATAGTCTCCATCTTCTAAAAGAGGATTAAAAAGTATTTCATAAAGAAAATCAATTGCACCTTTTAATAAGTTTTCATTATTATTAACAAACTTATCATTGATAACTTCAATTGAAAACCTTAAAAGTTGATTTTCACCTCTTCTTGCCACTGATACATTTAAATCTGCACCATATAGTTCATCTAATCTTTTAGATATATCCTGATTTGTAGGATATTGATTAGTACCTCTATAAAGAACATAAGGTATTAGAGCATTTTTAGATACATCTTTTTCATCATTTAAAGGTCTGATAATATCAATTTGAATATAGTTTGTTTTAAATTTATCAGTATTATTTATATAAACATCTATATCATTTTTTGTTTTATATTCATTAAATTTGCTTGCTTTTAACATATAACAATCCCTTCAACTTATTGTACTACTTCTTCTTCTAATTCTTCACTAGTATTTTTTAGTTCTTCAAGTATTTGGTTTAGACGTTCTAATCTTTCTCCATACTGCTGCCATTCACCTTGTCTTAGAAGCTCTTGTGCCTCCTGATATACTTCAAATGCTCTTGTAGCAAGCCCTCTTATATTTTCAGGTAGTTCAGTATCTAAACCTGGAACAGCCTCTTCATCAGTAGTCTGAACTTCTCCCTCTTCTGTTTCAGTACCAAATACAGCATTTAATGCTTGGTCTAAGGTTTCACGCATTACAATTTCTCCACCATAACCAACAATTACTCTTTTTAGTTCAGGTAGCTCACTAGTTTCAGCCTGTAGATATAGAGGTTCTACATACAGTATCGATCTTTCAATTGGTATTACTAATAAATTACCTCTAATAACTCTTGAACCTCTTTGACTCCATAAACTTAATAGTTGTGAAATATCTGAATCCTGATCTATCCTTGACTCAATCTGGCTAGGTCCATAGACTAAAGTATCTTTTGGGAATTGGTATAAAACTAATTCACCATAGTTATCACCATCTGAACGACCTGCCATCCAGGATATCATATTATTTCTTGTTGCAGGTGTAAATGGAAGCATCAAAATGAATTCCTGTTTATCATTACCAGGTAAATTACTGGTTATATAATATGGGTCCATTTTAATTGTATTTCCTGCATAATTTTCATTTGGAATATTCCATAAATCTTCTTTGTTATAGAATACTAATGGATCTTGCATATGATATGTGGCATATAGCTCAGCTTGTATTCTAAATAAGTCTTTTGGATATCTAATATGCTTTCTTAAATCTTCTGGCATTTGATCTCCATCTACAAATATATCAGGAAAAATCTTTTGATAGGTTTTTGCCAATGGATCACTGTCATCAATTACATAGAAGTTCATATCACCATTATAAGCATCTATTACAACTTTAACTGAGTTTCTAATATAGTTGACAGAATTATTTACAGGTTCAGAATAAGGATAACGATTAGTTGTAGTATAAGCATCCTGTATCCAGAATAATTTACCCTCTGATACTACAATATATGGATCACTATCATACTGTAAAAATGGAGCTACTTTTCTTACTCTTTCTTTAATATTTCTATAATACATGATTCTACTATCAGTATTAATATCACTATTTAAAATGAATTTAAGATTATTAAATCTTAAAGCATAAATGGATTTTTTTATAAATCCACCCATTGCTACTCCACCATTACCCTCATAATTTACATATACATTATTATCACCTTGTGGGTAATGAAACTCTGTTGAATCTGTATTTGTAATTACATAATTGTCTGTTTTTTCACCATAGTAAATTGAATTATTATTTAACTCTATATCAACATTTACTTTGGTTGGAATATCCTGCATGAAAAATTCAGGCAATCCTTCTGTAGTTAATTGATTTGCTGGACTCATTACTAAACCATAACCATGGGTATACTTTAACTTTTGGTTAATCCAGGTTTGAGCTTGTCCAGAAAGTAAGTTTTGATTCATCTCACGTGCTGATAACATAACCTGTCTATACTCACCATCTATTGTATATCTATCAACATCTACATTTTGGAATTCATAGTACTGTCTCAATGACTGAATCTGATTATAAGTTGTAAGAAGTGGTCTAGGATCCCATAACCTAATACTTTGGATTGTTTCACTATTTCTTTCTAAGTCCTCTGTAGTAAGACCATTTCCGACATTAAAATCAGTTTCTTCTATATTATTTAAACCATAGGCTTTTAAAGTCATATCTATATTATAACCTATATATTCACTTTCACGGTTTATTTCATTTGGCTCAACTTGGAACCTTTGTACAAAGCCTGGATATAATCCACCAAAGATTAAGGAGGTTACTAACCAGATTCCTAATCCCCAGGCTAAAATCTTATAATTTTTTCTAAATAAACTGACCAAAAGTCCAATTGCAACAGCTATAGCTATGAAAAATAATATTCTTAAGCCCAATAAGTTTGCATTTATATCAGTATAACTAGCACCAAATGCTACACCTCTTGGAGAATAAAGTAATTCATACATTGCAATCCGATAATCCCATGCCTTTAATAATAAAAAGCCGGACAATAATATTGTTAAATGGCTTTTTGCACGACTGGATAACTTCATCTTCATTTCTGAAAAGGAACTTATTCCTGATGCTATAAAGTAAATTACTCCAACTACAACAATTGTTAGTATAATTAACACCATTGCCATCTCTTTTATAAAACTATAAAATGGTAAGCTAAATACATAAAATGCTATGTCTCTACCAAAA
>JBEPXG010000149.1:0-4726 GCA_041642015.1 Halanaerobiales bacterium | reverse complement strand
CTGTATACTCTAATATGTCTTTATCAACCAAACCATTTACAGAACCTCTATAGACTCCTAGTTTATCTAAAAGATCTTTAACTTTTTGTTTTTTATTATTATCTTTTATATAATTTAATATTTTATACTGACTCGGTGCCCTTTTCTTTAAATTTTCTAAATGTTTATCTATTTTATCATGATCTATATTAAGCTTGACAGCTTTTATTTTCTTTTTTTTAATATTACCTTTAAAAACAGCTGTGGGAACAGCTGCTTTAATAACATTAATCAGTAATGCACAATAATTAATACTGATCCATCTATATAGGACTAAATCACTTTCATTAAAAAAGACTTCATCTGTTATCAACTTATCTATATATTTTAAACTTTCTTTTTCAACTTCTGTATTATCTTTTATCTTTGTAATGAATGCACTTAGTTTTCTATTTCCAAACTTTATTTTTACAGCCATTCCAACCTTTAATTCATCTTTTAAATTATCAGGAATAATATAGTCATACGCTTTATCAAATTTTGGTACCGGTATATCTACTATAACTTCAGCAAATCTATTCATTTTTACTCCTCTTTTTACTAATTTCTCTTATTGCAAAAAATCCACCTACAACCAATATGAAATAAAATGTTGCTACTCGCCAGCTTAAGGTAACTAATCCTACAATATCTTTAGGTATAAAAGCTATAAATAATGATGCAAAACCAATTTCTGCAACACCACTTGCTCCTGGTGTAGGCATATAGGGTAATATTAAATAAAATATAGTCTGCATAATATAAGCTTGTAAAAAATTAGGTTCAGCTCCAAAAGCCATCAATAATACTGGCATAATAAAAAAGAGACTACTCCAAAATAGTATTGTATAAAATGTCCCCCAAAATAATCCTTTTTTGTTTTTTCTTAAAATACTTAAAGATTCTCTAAAATCTTCTAGTTCTCTTCTTCCTTTAACTAATAACCTTTTTGCTTTGTAATTATTATGAATAAACTTTTTTATTTTGCTTAAATTCAATATATAATAAGTTAATTTATCTCCTATTTTAGGAATCAATGTTAATAAAATAATTCCAGTTGATATTAAAACTCCCATTCCGAAAGCTAAATAAAAAACATATTTAGGAACTGCTCCTGCAGAAATATATTGATTAAAGAAGATTATAAATATAGGAGTTAACATTCCAAAATAAAATAATCTTAATAAAAAATTAGTTACTACAACTGTTGATGCTTTCCCAACATTTACTCCCTTTTTGTGTAAAAAGTATATTTGGAATGGACCTCCACCACTTGCAAAAGGAGTAACATTTGATACAAAAGCACCCGAAATGTGTATTATGATACAATCTATTAATGGTAGTTTTTTATCAATTGTACCTATCATAACCTTTAATCTCTGTCCAGCAGCTAACTGATTAAATAAAATTAATCCTATTACAACAAATATATATTTTCTATCTATATTTTCAATTATTCTTTGTAAAGTATTTTCATCTATAGTTATTAGTATTATTATTGTGGAAATAACAAGGCTTAATATGACAGCAAATCTTAAGCCTTTATATATTGTTTTTTTATCTATCGATCTTTCTTCAGTATTCATTATGTTCCCACCTCTTATATGCAAGGCAAAACCGAAGGAAACAATTTTATCCTCCGGTAAATACATCTACTATACATTATTTTTAATAGTATGAACCATATCCAATTTTTCCCATGGGAGATCTAAATCTAATCTACCAAAATGTCCATAGTTTGTTATTTGACTATAAATTGGTCTCATTAAATCAAATTTCTCAATTATACCACTTGGAGTTAGGGTGAAATTATCCCTTATAACATTTACTAATCTATCTTCATTAATTTTTGCAGTGTTAAATGTTTCAACCATTATAGATAGTGGATGAGCTACACCTATTGCATATGATAACTGTACTTCGCATTTTTCAGCTAATCCAGCAGCCACTATATTTTTTGCAATATGTCTAGCAGCATATGAAGCTGAACGATCAACCTTTGTTGGATCTTTACCTGAAAATGCTCCACCACCATGACGGGCAGTTCCACCATAAGTATCAACAATTATTTTACGCCCAGTTAAACCAGCATCTCCATGTGGTCCACCAATTACAAATCTTCCTGTAGGATTAACTAATATTTCTGTATTATCATCTATCATATCTTCAGGAATTATTTCTGGTATAACAAACTGACATAAATCTCTTTTAATAGTTTCTTGTGCAACTTCAGGATGATGTTGAGCTGATATTAAAACTTTATCAACTCTTTTTGGTTTATCATTTTCATATTCAACAGTAACCTGAGTTTTTCCATCAGGTCTAAGATAATCCAAAGTTCCCTTTTTTCTTACTTTAGCCAGTCTTTTTGCTAATTTATGTGCTAATGTGATAGGTAAAGGCATATACTCTTCAGTTTCATTTGAAGCATATCCATACATTATACCTTGATCTCCTGCTCCAAGTTGAGTTTTTTCTTTACCTTGTTTTGACTCATATGATTGATTTACACCTAGTGCTATATCAGCAGACTGTTCTTTTATTGATGTTATTACTCCACAAGTTTCCCCATCAAATCCATATTTTGCTCTATCATATCCAATATCCATTATGGTTTGTCTCGTTATTTCAGTAACATCAACATAACATTCTGTTGTTATTTCACCAGATATAAATGCTAGACCGGTTGTTACTAAAGTTTCACAAGCAACTCTAGCATTTTTATCATTTTTTAATATCTCATCTAAAATAGAATCAGAAATTTTATCAGCAACTTTATCAGGATGACCTTCAGTTACTGATTCTGATGTCATTAGATAATTTTTTGGCATATTATCACCTTCATTTATATTAATTAATACTTAAAGTTTAGCATATAGTAAATTAAGTGTCAATTTATGTTAAAGACCAGAAACATCTAGACTTTTTATAACTACAGAAGCTGAACCGAAATGACCACTACCTGGTAATCCCATTTTAAAATCATCACCTATTAATACTATATCTTTAAGTAACTGTAAAAAGTTCCCTGAAATAGTTATTTGTTCTACCGGTCTTTTAATTTTCTTGTTTTCAATTAAAAAACCTCTAGCAGATAATGAAAAGTCTCCTGAAACTTGATTTGCTCCTGAATGTAATCCTTGTACTTCATCAATAATTAATCCATTCTCTACTTTATTAACTAACTCATTAAAACTAAGATCACCTTTTTTAAAATACATATTTGTTGGTGAAATTGATATTTTACCTTTATGTGAACCACGATATGCATTTCCAGTTGTGTTTGTGTTACTTTTTTTAGCAGTTTTATAATTATGAAGATAAGTCATTAACTTACCTTCTTTTATTACTTCTTTGTATTTGGAAGCTGCTCCCTCTGAATCAAAAGGAGTTCTCCTATAACCTTTTTCATAAAAAGGATCATCAATTAAGCTAACAATTGAATTAGCAACATCTTCATTTAATTTATCTTTAAATAATGATAAACCTTTTTGTACGTTTTCAGCAGAAAATGTTGAACTAAATGTTGAAAGTATATCAATTACAACTTCATTTTTTAATATTATTTTATAGTTACCAGACTTTACAGGTTTTGAGTTAAATTTATTAACTGCATCATTTACAACTTTTTTAGCAAAACTATTACTATCTACCTCATCTAAGCTTCTAAAAAGTTGATAATGTGCTGCTGTGTGAACTTCTCCATCATCTTCTACTATTACTGAAATATAGATATATCCTATATCGTTTTCATAGTTTAAATTAAGTCCTTTACTATTTATTATTCTCTCACCTGTCTTTTCATCAGCATAAATACAATAATTAATGTTTTTAACTCTATCATCTAATTCATAGATATTTTTTTCGATTTCTTTAAGCAGTTTTATTTTTTCATCTCTATTATATTCATAAATACCTGTTATTTGAGGTAATTTTTTATATGATTCTTGTTGGCCTATTATTTCTTCTTCATCTTCATCCATAATTTGAGCATTATTTTTAGCATTTTTTAATAAAATATCTATAACAGTATCATCTAGTTTTTCTGTATATGAATACCCCATCTTGTTGTCTTTTCCTCTAAATGCTATTCCATACTCTTCATTTTCTTCATAGTAGTCTACTTCTCCCTTATATAATCTTATCTCAAAGTTTTCTGATTCATTTAAATATACTTCACTGTCTTTAAAATTATCTTGTTTAGCTTCATTTAAGATCTTTTCCATAAATTTTTCTTTATTCATTAGAGTTTTCACCTCTTCCACCAACAGTAAGTTCTGAAACTCTTAAAGTAGGTTGTCCAACACCAGCTGGGACACTACCACTAATTGATCCACACATTCCTTCTGCAATACCTAAGTTGTTACCAACTAAATCGATCTTTTTTAATATATCTGCACCTTTACCTATTAGTGTAGCTCCTCTAACAGGTTTTTTAATTTCTCCATTTTTAATTAAATATCCTTCTCGTACATTGAAATTGAATTCTCCTGTTGCAGGATTTACTGATCCGCCTCCCATATGTTTAGCATATAGTCCAGTTTCTGTTTGGCTAATAATCTCTTCTTTAGACAATGAACCACTTTCAATAAAAGTATTTGTCATTCTAGAAGTGGGAGCATATCTATATGATTGTCTTCTTCCTGATCCTGTTGATTCCATATTTAACCTACGACCATTTAAAAAATCTACCATATAACCTTTAAGT
>JBEPXG010000148.1:0-4752 GCA_041642015.1 Halanaerobiales bacterium | reverse complement strand
TTATGAAATCGGGGATGTTATTATTAACTTGCTTTTTTAAATTCTCAGCCTTGCTTTTCCGATCACCATGCATAATACCGATCCATGCATTTTTATCATTTTTAATATTATCGATAAGGAGGTCTCTCATTTTTTTAAGAGTTCTTTCATTTCCTCGTACTTTATCTAATGGGTTTACCTTTCCGGTTTCTGTACTTATTTCAATAATAGGATTAATATTAAATATTGTTCCTAGAAATGCTCTGGCTTTACCAATTCTTCCTCCTTCTTTCATATAGGTTAAATCTTCAACCGTAAAAATACATTTAACTTTCTTTTTTGCTATTTCTAATCTATTTTTAATATCTTTTAATTGGTAATTCTTTTTAATTAGTTTAGCAGCTAATAGTACTAAAAAACCTAAGCCTAATGATATAGAGGATGAATCTATTACAGTAATTTTATCTTTATTTATATCGTTAGCGGCTAGAGCAGCAGAATCATAAGTACCACTTAAACCTTTTGAAACATGTATTGATATTATATGATCATACTTTTTTAAAAGTTCATCATATGTACTTTTAAAGTCATATTTTGATGGTTTAGATGTTTTGGGCATTTTGTCTTCAGTTTCTATCATTTTAAAGAATTTATCGGCATTTATATCAATACCATCTACAAATTCTTTAACCCCAAAGTGAACTGTTAAAGGTACAATTTTAATATTATACTTTTCAATAACTCCTTGATTTAAATCACAAGTACTGTCAGTTACTAAGCCAATTTTCATTGCATACACCCCTAAATCATTTTAATTAAATTATATCTTTATATAAAAAAATTATCAAGCCAAAATAAAAGAGGTAAATAATTATTCTTCAAGAATATATTATTTAAAAGGTGGGTGAATTATATATTGGAAAAATCAAATAAAAAGATCATATATTCTTGGGTATTGTATGATTGGGCAAACTCTGCATTTGCTACAACAATATTAGCAGCTGTTTTGCCAATCTATTATAATGATGTGGCGGCTGCAAACCTACCTGATAATTTAGCAACTTCTTATTGGGGCTATACCCAAGCAATTGCTATGTTAATTATTGCATTAATAACACCTATATTAGGTGCTGTTGCTGATTATTCTAAATCAAAAAAAATATTTCTTAAGTTATTTGTGTTTATAGGTGTTACAGGTACTGGTTTACTCTTTTTTATTGTTGAAGGAAGATATTTATTAGCATCTATATTCTTTATTTTAGCAAATATAGGTTTTTCTGGCGGTAATATTTTTTATGATTCTTTTTTACCAATAATTACTAAAAAAGATAAGATTGATTACATATCATCACTTGGTTATGCTGCTGGCTATTTAGGTGGTGGTTTGCTCTTGTTAATTAATTTAATGATGATTATGAACCCTGAAATGTTTAATTTACCTAATGTTACTTTTGCAACTAGAGTGGCATTTCTAAGTGTAGCAGTTTGGTGGATGGTATTTTCAATTCCTGCTTTTATAAATCTTCCTGAATCCAGAATCGGTTTGGGTAAATTTACATTTGGCCCTTATATAAAACAGGGATTTAAAAGAGTTTTAAATACATTTAGAAATATTAGAAAATATAAAGAACTTTGGAAATTTTTAATAGCATTTTGGGTATATAATGATGGAATTGGAACTATAATTAGAATGGCAACTATATATGGACGTGAAGTTGGTATAGGACAAAATGATTTAATAGGAGCGTTACTTTTAACACAGGTAGTTGGTATACCTTTCACTCTAATTTTTGGAAAGTTAGGCGAAAAATTTGGAGCAAAAAAGGGAATATATTTTACATTATCAATTTATCTTGTTATTACTATTTTGGGTTATAATTTAGATTCAGCATTAGATTTTTGGATTTTAGCGGGTCTTGTTGGAACTGTTCAAGGTGGTGCACAAGCATTGAGCAGGTCATTATATGGTACTTTAATTCCAAATGAGAAAAGTGCTGAATTTTATGGCTTTTATGGAATATCCAGCAAGTTTGCTGCAATAACAGGACCTTTTGTTTTTGCTTTAGTTGGACAGATCACTGGATCCTCTAGATATGGAATTCTTGCTGTAGCTGCATTTTTTATTATTGGTATAATAATGCTTTATACTGTAGATGTTAACAAAGGTGTAAAAGAATCTACTCAGTAGATTTCAAACACTTATAATTTAAGTTTAAAGTTGATATAATATTATTGAATAAAGAAAAGGGGTATTTATTATGGCAAAATTATATGAATGTATTCCAAATTTTAGTGAAGGTAGAGACAAAGAAAAAATTGAAAAAATTGTAAAACCATTTAAAGAAAACAAAAAAGTAAAATTATTGGATTACTCAGCAGACAAAGATCATAACAGATTAGTTGTTACTCTTTTGGGAGGGGAAAAAGATCTTAAAAGTACTGTTTTAAAAGCGATGGAAGTGGCCATTGATGTAATTGATATGAATGAACACAAAGGTGAACATCCTAGAATGGGAGCAGTTGATGTAGTTCCATTTACTCCGGTAAAAAATGTTGAAATGGAAGATGCAGTAAAATTAGCTAATGAAGTAGCAATAAAAGCTGCTGAAATGTTTAATTTACCAGTTTATCTATATGAAGAAGCCGCTAAAGAAGATAAAAGAAAAAATTTAGCTGTAATTAGAAAAGGTGAATACGAAGGTTTTAAAGAGAAAATAAAACAAGATGAATGGAAGCCGGACTATGGTCCTCAAAAATTACATCCAACAGCTGGAGCAACTGTAATTGGTGCAAGAATGCCATTAGTTGCATTTAATATAAATCTTGATACAGATAATATAGAAATTGCTAATAAAATTGCACGTAAGGTAAGACATTCTGGAGGTGGCTTAAGATTTGTAAAAGCTATTGGAATTGATTTAACTCAACGTGGAATTACACAAGTATCTATGAACATGACAGATTACACTAAAACTTCATTATATCAATCCTTTGAAATGGTAAAATTTGAAGCTAAAAGGTTTGGAGTAAATGTAATAGGAAGTGAATTGATTGGATTGCTTCCAGCAAAATCTTTATTTGATGTCGCAGAATACTATTTAGGATTAGAAGATTTTAAAGATGACCAGGTTATGGAAAACAGGTTATTGGAGGACTTTTAATGATATTATTTAAAAATATTGGTCAACTAGTTACTGTGGGTGGAAGTGAACCTAAAAAAGGCAAAAAAATGAATGATTTAAATATAATAAAAAATGCCTATCTGATTATAGAAAATGATAAAATTATTGATTTTGGTAAAAACAATAAATTAGAAAATTTATCAAAATATGATGAGATAATTGATGCTGAACAAAAAGTTATTTTACCTGGTTTTATTGATCCACACACACATTTTGTCTTTGCAGGTGATAGATCCCAAGAATTTAAAATGAGACTTAAAGGTATACCATATATAGAAATATTAAAAAAGGGTGGAGGAATATTAAGTACTGTAAAAGCTACTAGAAGAGCAAGTTATGATGATTTATTAGACCAATCTAATAAAAGAATTGATAAGTTTCTAAGTTATGGTGTTACAACTGTTGAAGGAAAAAGTGGTTATGGACTTGATAAAAAAACCGAAGTTAAACAATTAAAAGTAATGCAAGAATTAAATAAAAGGAATGATATTGATATAGTATCTACTTTTTTAGGAGCTCATGCAGTACCTAGAGAATATAAAGGGCAATCTGAAGAATATATCGACTTCGTTATTAAAGAAGTCTTACCAGAAGTTTCTGAAAAAAAATTAGCTGAATTTTGCGATGTGTTTTGTGATGATGGAGCGTTTTCATACCAAGAATCTGAAAAGTTATTAAGCTCAGCAAAAGAACATGGTTTAAAACTAAAAATTCATGCAGATGAAATTAAGAATACAAAAGCTTCCGAATTAGCTGGAAAATTGAATACAGTATCAGCCGAACACCTTCTTAAAGCATCAGATGATGGATTACGTAGTATTAAGGAAAATAATGTGATAGCAGTATTGTTACCACTTACTGCTTTTTCACTACAGGAAGAATATGCAGATGCGAAAAAAATGATTGAAATGGGTATACCAGTAGCATTGGCTTCTGACTTAAATCCTGGAAGTAGCTATTCTCAATCTATACCATTACTTTTATCTTTAGCTGTTATGTATATGGGGATGACACCAGAAGAAGCTATAACAGCATTAACTATTAATGCAGCAAGTGCTATAAATAGAGAAAAAGAGATTGGTAGTATAAAAAAAGGTAAAAAAGCAGATTTAGTTTTACTAAATACTACTGATTTTAATCATCTATTTTATAACTTTGGAGTCAATTTGGTAGATAAGGTATATAAAAATGGTAGACTTGTTTTTGATAATGGTTTAAATAAAAGAAAAATTCAAAAGGAGGATATTTAAATGGTTAATGATTTAAATTCAGTTAAAAAGGTCAAGTTGCCAGATAGTCTGCCTGAAAAAGAAGAGTTTAGATCTGATATCAGGAGAGCGCCTAAAAGAGAATTAACATTAAATGAAAACCAGATAAAACTTGCCTTAAAAAATGCTTTAAGATACATACCTGAACATCTACATGAAAAGATAGCTCCAGAATTTATGGAAAAACTTATGACAAGAGGTAGGATTTATGGTTATCGTTATCGTCCAAAAGGTGAAATAAAAGCTAAACCTATCAATGAATATAAGGGTAATACTCTTGAAGGTAAAGCAATACAATTAATGATTGACAACAATTTAGATTT
>JBEPXG010000147.1:0-4807 GCA_041642015.1 Halanaerobiales bacterium | reverse complement strand
AATACAAAAAAACCACAAATTATAAACTCAAGTCAAATTGACTATGATTTCTATGGTAATTGGATTTATACAAATAAATTTGTATATTCTAATACTGAATTGTTAGGTAACCCTGATATATATCGAGGAGTTGATCGTGATAGTAAAGAAAAGATTTCTTTATCAACAGCTATCACTTATAATGTTCCTTTTAGTGAATCTCCAGAATTGCTTTATTTTCTATCTTTAGAACAACTTAATCCATCATTGTTTTTAGATATTGAATCAACTGAAGAATTAAATTATGCTGTTGGCATTAACTTCAATATGGTTTCTTCAATAATGGGACTTAAACCATTAAATCTTGATTTAAATACAGCATATGATAAAAATGAAGGTAGTTTAGTTTATAATTTTTCTGTAGATATTAAATTTTAATTAAAAAATGCCCTCAAATTGAGGGCATTTTCCTTATATATATATATTTAATAATTTTATTCTTCTTGTTCTTTTCTTTCCTCAATAATCTTTTCACTTATTTCTTCAGGTACACGTTCATAATTTGAAAATTCCATTGTAAAGTAGCCATAACCACCAGTAATTGATTTTAAATCAGTAGCATAGTCAAATAATTCACTTTGAGGAACTTTAGCTTTAATTTTTTGAGTACCATCTTGTGGTTCCATACCAGAAATTTTACCTCTTCTGGAGTTTAAATCACCCATGATATCTCCCATAAAGGACTCTGGTACAGTAACAGTAATATCCATAATTGGTTCTAATAAAATAGGTTTTGCTTTTTTCATTGCTTGTTTGAAAGCTTTAGATGCAGCTATCTTAAATGCCATCTCAGATGAATCAACATCATGATATGAACCATCATAAACTGTAGCTTTGAAATCAACAACTGGATATTTAGCTAATATACCTTCATCTTTTGTTTCTAATATACCTTTTTCAACAGCAGGTATATACTGGCTTGGAATAGCTCCACCAAAGATCTCTTCATCAAATTCAAAACCTTTGCCGTGTGGTAATGGTTCAAATCTTATCATAACATGTCCATATTGACCTCTACCACCAGACTGCTTTTTATATTTTTCTTCAACAGAAACTTTTCTTCTAATAGTTTCTTTATATTCAACCTTAGGAGCAACAAGATTAAATCCTACATCAAACTTTCTTTTACAGATATCATTAACTACAGATAAATGAACAGTTCCCATTCCTGTAACTAATAATTGTTTTGTTTCTTTATTGTAATCAACCTTAAATGTAGGATCTTCAAGTGAGTATCTTTGTATTGCTGAAGACATTTTTTCGTTATCCGCACCATCTGCTGGTACAGCTGCTTTTGTTAACATTGGAACTGGGAATTCAATTGGATCCATTTTAACATCTAATTTATCTTTTGTAATTGTATCAGATGTTTCAAGATCATCTAATTTTGCTACAGCACCAATATCTCCTGCCATTAAAGTATCAACTTGCTCTTGTTCAGAACCATTTAATTTATATAATTTACTAACTCGATAACTATCTTTTAGTCTTGGAACATAGATGTCTTCACCCTTATTGACACTTCCAGAAAATACTCTAAAGATCGATAACTTACCTATATAAGGGTCAACCATGCTCTTACCAACCATTCCAATAAATGGACCATCTTCACTAACTTTATACTCTTTTTCTTCTTCATCTTGTATTACATTTATGCTACCCTTATCAGCTGGTGAAGGAGCTAATTTGAGTAAATATTCCATTAAAGTCTTAACACCTGAATTAAGTAATGCAGAACCAGAAAAAACTGGTACAATGCTATTACTTAAAACCCCTTTTAATAATGCTTTATTCATTTCTTTATCTGTGATATCTTCATCTTCTAAGTATTTTAACATTAGTTCTTCATCTAATTCAATAATAGATTCCATCAATTCAAGCTTGTATTCTTCTAATAAATCTTGTTGTTCATCATTTAATTTGCTCTTTTTTTCTTTACCATCTTTATATTCAATATATTCCTCTTTTAATAAATCTATAATACCGTTATAATCATCACCTTTTTTATAAGGGATGGTAATTGGTAATAATGAATCTTCAAAATTATCTTTTAATTCATTAATAACTTCCTCAAATGTAGTTCCTTCCTTATCAAATTTATTAATAAAGATAAATCTTGAATTATCATTGTTTACTGCTATGTCCCATACATAATTTGTATTTACTTCTACTCCTGAATCAGCATTGATTAGAAGAACTGATGATTCAACCATCCTAGTTGCACTTGCAACTTCACCCCTAAAATCAGCATATCCTGGTGCGTCAATTAAATTTAACTGCTTATTTTGCCATTCAAAGGAAAAATATGAACTGTTAATTGAGTATTTGTGTTCTTTTTCTTCTGGTATAAAATCAGACTTTGTACTACCTTCATCAACATTACCTCTTTGTTCGATTTTTCCTGCGTTAAATAAAACATCTTCTGTTAAAGTTGTTTTTCCCGCACCTCCATGGGAAATAAATGAGAAATTTTTGATATCATTTGTTTTATAATTACTCAAATTTTTACACCAACCTTCCTAATTCTTATATTAAATCTACTAAGTATACTCTTTTTTAATTCTATATTTCATCCAATAAATCCTGCATAAATTTGATAATTATTTTAATTATTCAGTAAATTTTAAAAATTTTCAAATTCATTATGAAAGGCAATCTCTTCTATATCTTTACGAGCAGGTCTTCTTTTCTCATCTTTTTTCTGTTTTTCAGATAAAATATCTTTAACTTCATCTGAATGTTTTCCAACAATAACAAGGGTTATCAATCTATATTCTTCAGGAATTTTCATAACCTCTTTTGCTTTTTTAGGACTATATCCTGCAATTGGATGTGCTACTAGACCTAATTCTGTTGCTCTTAAAACTAACATTGAGGTAGCTAAACCTGTATCAAATAAGTAATACTCTCTATCTTTTATTACACAGTCATCTTCTTTTTTTGAGAATACTCCAATAATCATTGAGGCATTTGTTGCCCACTCATTACCACTTGATAGAGAATCAAATACTTTTTCTAATTTTTCTTTATCATGTACAAAAACATATTTCCATGGTTGATTATTAAAACATGATGGTGCAAGTGATGCAGATTCTGCTAAATCTTCAATCAATTCATCTGTAATCTCAACTGGATCTAAAGAACGGTATGCTCTTCTTTTTTCAATAGCTTTTTTTACATCCATTATTATTTATCCCCCTTTATTATTTTATCTCCTACATTTTGACCTAATTGAAAAGCTTTTAATAAATTTTCATCTGTAGGAGCATATTGATTATTAATAATTGGTTCTACAACATTAATATTACATTCATTCGCAAATTCCTTCATTCGTTCTAAAGAACCACCACTCCAACTGTAAGTCCCAATAAAACCAAAATATCTTTTTTGAATACCTCTATTTTCTAAAGCTTCAAGTAGTGATAGTATTGGTGGAAAGAGACCATTATTATAGCTACAACTTGGAATAATGATACCTTTATATTTCCATATATCACTTATTAAGTATGATTTGTGTGTTTTTGATCCATCATACAGTTTAACTTCTTTTATACCACTTTGGGCTAATCCAGCAGCTGCAGATTCTGCAATTTTTTTTGTGTTACCATACATTGTCCCATAAACTACAACTGCTCCTTTTTTTGCTTCAAAATTACTCATTGATCTATATAAATCTATAATATACTCCGGTTCTTTTCTCCAAATAGGCCCATGTGTTGATGCAACAATACTAATATCTAAATCACTTAAGCTGTTAATATGTTTATTAGCAATTGGAGAATACTTACCTACAATATTTGAATAATATCTTATTATTTCATCCTCATAATTTTCTTTTATAATTTCATCATCAAAAATTGAACCATTAATTGCTCCAAATGAACCAAAAACATCACCAGAGAATAAAATTTTATCTTCTTTCAAATATGTCATCATTGTTTCTGGCCAATGTACCATTGGAGTTATAAAAAATTCTAAAGTTTTATCCCCAATATTTAAAGTTTCATTATTTTCAACTTCTATAACATTATCTTCAATAGAGTAAAATCCTTTTAAAAAACCAGATGTTTTAGTGTTTCCAATAATCTTCATATCAGGAAAGTGTTTTAATAGAGTATTTATTGAGCCTGAATGATCTGGTTCCATATGGTTAATGACTAAATAATCAATTGGTCTTCCATCAGTTAGTTCCATTATATTATCTAAATATGAATCTTGATAATCAATTTTAACTGTATCTACTAATACTACTTTTTCATCAACTATTAAATATGAGTTATAAGAAATACCATTCGGTATCGGCCATAAGTTTTCAAAATAATCAGTTTCTCTATCATTTACACCAACCCAGTACACATTATTGTCTAACTTATTTGAATAATTCATATAAAACACCTCTCGATTAATTATTTTTTAATGTTTTTAATATTTCCTTAAATTTTTTTGGTAATTTTGCTTTGAATTCTAACCATTTTTTAGAATTAGGATGATAAAAGCCTAATTTATATGCATGTAAAAGTTGATAATCAAGTCCAAATTTCTTCTCTTCACTACCATATTTTGTATCTCCTATAATAGGATAACCTAGATGTGAAAAATGTACCCTAATCTGGTGGGTTCTTCCAGTTTTTAAGTTCACTTCTACATATGTATAGTTTTTAAACCTTTCTAATACTTTAAATTTACTAACTGCTTTTTTACTATTATTTTTTATCACAGCCATTTTTGTCCTATTTTTTGGATCTCTACCTATTGGAGCATCTATTGT
>JBEPXG010000146.1:0-4857 GCA_041642015.1 Halanaerobiales bacterium | reverse complement strand
GGCTTATACCTGAAAATGAACTATCAAAGGCAATAGGATTAAATCTACATCCTGTTACAGGAGGAGTATATGTTAATGAAAATAGAGAAACAAATATAAATGGTGTATTTGCTGCAGGTAATGTATTACATGTACATGACCTTGTAGACTGGGTATCTGAAGAAGCAGAAATAGCAGGTAAATCTGCAGTAGATTATATTAATAATAATCTAGAAAAAAGAAAAGTGAAAATAGACTTATTACCAGGTGAGAATGTTACTTATACTGTCCCACAATCAATAGAATATAAACTTAAAGATAAAAAATTTATTAAAGTATTTATGAGAGTAAAAAAACCGATGGAAAATGTAAATGTTAGCTTCTCATATGATAACAAAAACTTAGTAAGTTTCAAGAAAAAGATAGTAATGCCAGGTGAAATGGTAACAGCCAATTTACCAAAATCATTAATAAATGAGAAAATGAATAAGATAAAAGTTTCAATAACCAAAAAAGGTGGGTGAAAAATATGGCAAAAAATGATATAATATGCACAGGTTGCCCAAAAGGGTGTAGAGTTACAGTTGAAGTAGAAGACGATAAAATAAAAGATGTATATGGTTATGAATGTCCCACAGGTAAAGAATATGCCATAAATGAATTTAAAAACCCAACTAGAATTCTACCAACAACCATTCGAGTTAACAATGGTGAATTCCCTTTAGTACCAGTAAAAACAAAAAAAGCTATTCCAAAAAGTCTATTAATAAAAGCTATGGATGTTATTGCTAAAATAGAAGTACAGGCTCCAATTAAAATTGGAGATGTATTAATTAAAAATATATTAGATACTGGAGTAGATATTGTGGCAACTCGAAATATTAAAGAAAAAACGGGGGGTTAAATCATTGAGGAAAGGTCTCGAAGAATATTTCGAAGACTTTAATATTATTGCAGGCATAAGTGATGATAGCAGACTAGAAAAAGCATTATTCAGTAAAGTTTTAGCAGTTTTTTTACTAAATGCAAACCTTACTAAATTAGATCAATATGCTAAGAAGTGTAAAGAACATGACAAAAAGTTATTTTTACATCTTGACTTAATGAAAGGAATGAGCTCTGATAAAGAGGCAATAAAATTTTTAGCAGAAAACAAACTATGTGATGGAATTATTACTACTCATAAAAATCTTATTGAATATGCTAAAAGTGAAGGACTATATACTGTTCAAAGAATATTTGTTTTAGATTCTGGCACTATAAAAAATGGTATCAAAAGTTTAAAAAAAGTAAGGCCTGATGCTGTTGAAATTCTTCCAGGTCTAATGACACCTCATTTTTTAAATCAACTTAATGTAGAAATTGATATTCCATTTATTGCAGGTGGTTTAATAAGAACGAGAAAAGAAGTTGATAAACTTTTTGAAAAAGGAGTACTTGCTGTTTCTACAAGTGAAGATGAACTTTGGTATTAAATAGATATAAAAACTGGGATAAGTGTTTACTTATCTCATTTTTTTTGCTTTATATAAAAGGGATTTATATAAAATTCAAGAATATATATAAGTAATTATATAAAATTTTTTTAAATGACAATAGGAGGTTTTTAATAAACAATGGATTATTTCAAAAAAGCAAAGATTAAAAACATATTGCAAGGGGATGTTGAATCTTTTGATGATGTAATAGTATTAGGCTGGGTAAAAACTAAAAGAGTATCAAAAAACATTGCTTTTTTAGAAATTAATGATGGATCTTCAGTTAAAAATTTACAAATTGTTATCTTAGATCCTGAAAAATTTGAGTTAGAAGAATTAAACAGAGGTTGTAGTGTAAGAATTAAAGGTTATCTTGAAGAAGTACCAAATAGAGAACAAAGTATTGAAATGAAAGCTGAAGAAATAAAGTTAATTGGTCAAGCACCAGAAAACTATATACTTCAGAAAAAAAAGCATACTTTTGAATTTTTAAGAGAAATTGCTCATTTAAGACCACGTACAAAAACATTTAGTACAGTAAACAGATTTCGTAATAAAATAGCTAATGCTATCCATCAATATTATCAAGAAAAAGGTTTTCAATATATTCATTCACCAATAATTACTTCTAGTGATGCAGAGGGTGCAGGTGAAATGTTTAAAGTTACAACTCTTGATTTTGATAATCTTCCAAAAGATGATCAAAACCAGATAAACTATACTGAAGATTTTTTTGGAGAAAAAACCGGTTTAACCGTTAGTGGCCAACTTGAAGCAGAAGTTATGGCAACTGCGTTAGGTGATGTTTATACCTTTGGTCCAACATTTAGGGCTGAAAACTCTAATACTACTAGACATGCTTCAGAATTTTGGATGATAGAACCAGAAATGGCGTTTTGTAATTTAGATGAAATGATGGATATAATTGAAGACTTCATTAAGTACCTATTTGAATATGCTTTAGAAGAAGCAGCAGAAGAAATGGAGTTCTTTGATAATAATATTGAAGAAGGAAGAAAAGATACATTAGAAAATATTATAAAATCCACTTTTGCTAGAATTACTTATACAAAGGCTATAGATATCTTAAAAGAAGCTGATCAAGACTTTGAATTCCCAGTTAAGTGGGGTATGGACTTACAAACTGAACATGAAAGATATTTAACAGAAAATCACTTTAAAAAACCTGTGCTTGTAACTGATTATCCTAAAGGAATTAAGGCATTTTATATGCGTATTAATGATGATAATAAAACAGTAGCCGCAGTTGACTGTTTAGTTCCAGAAGTTGGAGAAATTATTGGTGGAAGCCAAAGAGAAGAAAGATATGAAGTACTAAAAGAACGTATGGAAGAAGATGGTATGGATCTAGAAAAATATAGTTGGTTTTTAGATCTTAGAAAATTTGGTTCAGTTCCACATTCTGGATTTGGACTGGGATTTGAAAGAATTCTTATGTATATCTCAGGTATGAAAAATATTAGAGATGTCATACCATTCCCAAGGACACCAGGTAATGCTAAGTTTTAATAAGTATATTATAATTACTTTAGTTTTAATATTTGCTTTTTTAACTTTGGTTAATAATAATGTATTTGCTGAAGAGTTAAATCTTAAATATGATATTGTAATTTATAGTGGACAGCCTTCCGGAGTATTTGCTGCAGTAAGTGCAGCCCGGAATGGCTTGTCGACTCTATTAATTTTAAAAAGAGATAATCCAGGTGGTTTAATGACTTATGGTGGTTTAAACTATCTGGATTTAAATTATGGTACCGATGGTAGAATAGTGAATAAAGGAATGTTTGATGAATGGTATGAACGATTGGGTAAAAAACAAAGTTTTAGTTTTGAAAAGATAACTGAAAGTTTTAAAGTGATGTTAAACGAAAGTAATGTTGATATTATAAAAAATGCTAATCTTAAAGATATAAAAGTAGAAAATAAATATATAAAACAAATTACTATAAGAACTAGAGATTATAAATATAATATCAATGCTGACTATTTTATTGATGCTGATCAAGATGGTAATTTTGCATATCTAGCTGGGGCAAAGTTTTTTAACTTTGGTTCTGATATAAATTTAAATAATAGATTTATGGCTCAAACACTTGTTTTTAATGTTGATAATATCAATTTAAATAAATTAAAAGATGATATAAGAAATAATCGTTATGGTCCTTCAAATTTAAAAGGTAATCTTGCATATGGTTTCAAAGATATTGGTAAAGTATATAAACCACATAATGATAAAGTAAAGTTAAGAGGATTGAATATAATATTACATGAAAATAATAATGGAACTTATCATGGTTCTATTAATGCATTATTAATTTTTGATCATAATCCTTTAGATGATAATGAACTTAAAGTTGCTTATCAACTTGGTAAAAATGAATCAAGACATATTTATAGATTTTTAAAAGAAAACCTATCTGGTTTTGAAAATACGTTATTACAAAAACCTGCCAATGAACTTTATATTAGAGAATCCAGACATCTAATAGCTGAGTATATATTAAAAACAAGTGATTTATTAGAAAATAATATATATGAAAATACAATTGCACTAGGAACTTATCCACTTGATTATCAGGCCTCTGAAATAAATTATGAAGGTTTTGTACAGTTTAATCCCAAAGTATATGGAATACCCTATCTATCTATTTTACCAAAAACAATTGATAATTTAATGGTAGTATCACGCAGTACAGGAATGAGTTCATTAGCTGCTGCAAGTGGAAGAGTACTACCAATTAGAATGAATACAGGAGCTGCAGCTGGAAAAGCTGCTTCATTAGCAAAAAAGCATAATCTATCCTTAAAAGAAATTAATAATAAAGGTAGTTTAATAAAAGAAATACAGAATTATATGGAAATTGATATAAAAAAATATAAAAATATATCTCCAATAATAACTAAAGATAAATATTATCCTTATCTAAAAGAACTAATAAATCTTGGCTTATTAATTGGTGGGTATAAAAATAATTTCAAATTAAATGGAACAATAACTGAATATGAGTTTTCACAACTTTTAATTAAAGGAATGAAAAGAAGAGAGTCTCCAATTTTATATGAATGGGTACCAGGTGGTTTAGAATCAATAAGTTCAATAAATAAATTAGATAGAAGCAATGCTTATAGATTATTACTAGCTGCTAGTAGTCATCGTATAGATAATATAGCTAAGACAAATTATTTTAATGTACTCAATAATGAAGGCTTAATTCCTGAAGATATTGAAAAAGATATAAAAGAAAATAGATTATTAAAAAGAAAAGAAGCATATTACCTAATTGGATATTTTTTAAAACAGGAAGAATTAAGTAATCAATTAAAAATATATAGGGGAATTAGTTATGAAAACTAAAGAAAGTTATTTAAACACTCCAGT
>JBEPXG010000145.1:0-4858 GCA_041642015.1 Halanaerobiales bacterium | reverse complement strand
GTAATAATAATCCTTCTTCATTTAATAAATCCTTTTGTTGATTTAATGATTTGATCAATTCTTCTTCAGTAAGGTGATATAAAACTTTATTTGTATAGATACAATCAAATTTTCTGTCAATATTTAATTTCCTGGCATCAAGCAATAGTAAATCAAGTTCTGTTCTTTTATGGTTTTCTTTATAAATCTCTAGAAAATGTTTTGAAAAATCAGAACCCGTTACTTGATAGTATTTTTTCAGAATATCTAAATCCTTTCCAGGACCCATACCCAGTTCTAATACAGTCGAACCTTCAGGAAGATAATCTCTTAAATGCTCAATTAACACTTCCCCATCATAGCCTTCTGCCATTTCAAAATATTCTTGGACATTTTTTTTATCTTTATAATAATTTTTCATAACCAGTCACCTCATTATTATCCTTATTATTATATCATTTAGTTATAAAATTAAAGTATACTTAACTACAAATAATTTAAAAATCTACATACTAAAAAAGAGCCCAATTCTTAGAACTATTTTTATAGATATTGTTATTTATATGATTTGAGAGTATAATATAAATATATATACAATAATTTTTAAAAAATATTTAAAAGTTTTCTAAAAAGACATCCTGCAAACTTCCTAATTGCCATTCTAAAGAACGGAGGTGTGCATTTGAAAAATGTAATGATATCAAAATCACCATTAATTACTGGTATAAGTCTAATAATAATGACTATTTTATCAATATTAATTTTTCCTTCCTTAAAAGCTTCCCCTTTATATATAATCGGAATTGCAACAATTATTATACTTGATATAATTATAGCCTTATCACTTTATTATTTTCTAAGATCTGTAAATAAAAATCTATCTTTAATAATGTCTGTACTTAGAATTATTTATTCAATAATTTTTGCAATTGCTTTACTTAATATATCTAATTTAACAACTTTTTATTCCATATGGGATAACGGTTTATTAATTTTTGGAATACATCTTCTGTTTTTGGGCATTTTAGTTTATAAAGCACAATATATTCCAAAATGGCTTGGTATTTTAATTGTTATTGCTTCATTTGGTTACATTATTGATAGTATTGCCAATTTATTTGGTATAAATACAATGATAGGTATGTTCACATTTATTGGAGAAGTTTTATTTGCTATATGGCTTATTGTAAAAGGTAGAAAGATTTCTGTTAATGATTATTCCTGACATTAGCTCTATTATAATCTCTAAAATAATATTTCCTTTGTTATATATATAATATAATGAACTATCTTTAAAAGTCCTTAACAGAATGGAAAAAGTTAACCAAAAAATTGTATATTATATTTATCTATTTGATTCTTACTTTGCTGCATTCTATCTTAATTATTACAAATCCGTTTTAAATTAGGAAAATAAGGAGTTGGCAGAGTTGAAAAAGAATATAATTTGGGTTTTTTTATTATTATTTATTTTAATAACAGTACCCATTTTTAAAAATTCTTATGTTAATGCTCAAGATATAAATAATATAGAATCTGTTAGGGCTTTTTTAGATGGATTTATTCATTCACAGATGGAAGAATATAATGTACCAGGTGTAACATTATCTTTGGTTAAAGATGGTGCAATAATATTAAAAGAGGGTTATGGTTTTTATGATCTTCATAATAACAAAAATGTAGATCCTGATACCACATTGTTTAGATCAGGTTCTATTACAAAATTATTTATATGGACTGCTGTAATGCAGTTGGTTGAAAAAGGAGAAATTAATTTAAATGAAGACATCAATAACTATTTAGATTTTACAGTACCAAATGAAGTTATTGGTGCTGCAAGAGAAAATACTAAACCAATTAAGATGATTGATTTAATGAACCATACTGCGGGTTTTGAAGAGACCTTAGAACATTTATTTGTATTATCTAAGGAAGATCTTACTCCGTTAGATATTTATCTTAAATCTCATATCCCAGTTCAAGTTTTCCCCACTGGAGAACAAATTGCCTACTCTAATTATGGATCAACCTTAGCAGCTTATATAGTTGAAAGAGTATCTGGAATGCCTTTTTATGAATATGTAAAGCAGAATATTTTTAATCCTTTAAACATGAATAAAAGCACCTTAAGTCAACCAATACCAGAATATATTAATGGTGAAGTTTCATATGGATATGCAAAAGTTAATGGGATTTACAAAGAAGATGAATTTGAATATGTCAACTTATATCCTGCTGGCTCTTTAAGTACTAATGCTTCTGACATCTCAAAATTCATGTTGGCTCATTTAAATAATGGTTTTTTTGGTGGAAATAAAATATTAGAAGTTGAAACTGCACAAAAGATGCACTCTCAAAGCTTCACTCATTATGAAGATTTCGGTGGAATGGCTCATGGTTTTATAGAAATGTATTATAATGGACATAGGATCATCTCTCATGGTGGAGATACCTTTTTATTTCACAGTGGTTTATATTTAATACCAGAATTAAACTTAGGGTTATTTGTTTCTTATAATGCTAGAGATTCGGTTATGGCAAGAGATTCCTTAATAAAGAACTTTTTAGATAGATATTATCCTCATGATGATAATAAAATTATTTCAAAAGAAACAGACAGTAATTTTATTGATAATAATAAAATTGTAGGAACATATTATCAAAACAGAAGTAACTTTACCACATACCAATCTATTGTAAGAATTATGTCACAAACAAATATAAATGAAACTGAAGAAGGAAATATTGTATATAATTTCATGGGAGAAAATCATCAACTTGTTCAGATTGAACCAAGAATTTTTTATGACAAAAGCACTGGTAATAGACTATACACTCCAGATAATGAAAAAGGTGTGATCACACATCTCTACACTAATAATCCAACTGTATTATTACGAGCAAAATGGTATGAAACTTTCAATTTCAACTTAATATTTCTAATAGGTTATGTGATATTTTCCTTAATATATAGTATCATATTAATAAAATCATTATTTAAAAGCAATATTAAAAATAAAGATATATTAGAAAAAATAACAGTAGTCATATTTACTGTTATTGCTATAGGTTTTTTTGTATCAATTGGATTACTAACATTTGATACACACCCCTTATATAATTTACCCTATTTATTTTTACAAGAAACACCAGCTTTTGACAATATTATGTTAGCTATATGGATAATGCCTGTCTTAGCTATTATATTAGTAACCATGAATGTTAACCTCTGGTATAAAGGAAAGTGGAGTTTATTAAAAAGAGGTCTCTATACTATATATACAATCTGGTCAATGGGAATCATTTGGTGGTTTTATTATTGGAACTTTCTTCAAATATAATTAAACCAATAAAAAGTCTGAAATAGTTAGAGTTAAAGCACTTTCTTCCATTAAAAAAAATTCGACCAATAATTTTACTATTTATCAAAAAAGAAGAAAAAGGGACAACTCCCAATTAATATTTATTATAAGATTATTTTCTTTACAGTAATAATTTTTGTAGTTAGTCACTTAACAATAACAATAAAGGTTATAGAACAAACCCCAACTATTTTTAGAACTATCCTTCTACTCTTCGAGACTTATCCTCTATCACAAAATTTAAAAATAAAGTCATAAGTAAATTATGTTAATCAAAACAACATTGTTGCTTTTTAAAATTCTTTATACACCCTTATGCTAATTTCGAAAGTGCATGTGTTAACCTGCCAATGTGTTAAGGATCTCAGAACCTCCAGAGATTTATAACCCCCCACCACTATATTAATTCATTTAAGATTAAAATAGAAAATTATATTTAAAATATAATTAATTTCTTCCAATTTTTTTATTTCCAATTCAGAAAAGGTGGTATATAAAATGGATAAAGTTAAAAATCAATTTGATAAAAAAAGAATAATAACTTTTATCTTAATTACCTATACAATTTCTTGGATGATTTGGATGCCTAATCTATTAAACTATCATTTTAATATTGGAAATTCACATTCAAACTGGCTTCATATATTGGGAGGCTTGGGACCATTGTTAGGAGCAATTATTACAATTTTAATATTTGATAAAACTGAAGGTTTAAAAACATATTTCAAAGAAAGGTTTTTAACAATTACCAATCCAAAATGGATACTAATTGGTCTATTTATGCCGACTACTTTTTTCTTTATTGCATACTTTTTAATTGCTTTGTTTTCAAGAGAATGGACACAACTTTCTCTAATTGGACTTAACTCTAAAGTTCCTTATACAAACACATTAATCATTTGGATTTTATGGTGCTTTTTCTATGGTTTCGGAGAGGAAGGTGGATGGAGAGGTTATCTATTTCCCGAATTAACTAAAAAGTATAAAACAAGAATTTCTACTTTTTATACTGCCTTAATTTGGGCAACTTGGCATCTACCTTTATTATTTTACGATAAGAATTTTATATCAATGGGAATTGGAGGAACAATAGGTTGGTTAATTGGTCTAATATTTGGTTCTTTGCTTCTTGGATGGTTGACAAAACAGTCCAACTGGAGTTTATGGCCAGCAATATTATTTCATGGAACATTTAACCTCTTTACTACAAGTGAAAATTTAAATCCTTTATTACCTGCTTTAATGAGGATGATGGTAATTATCGTTGCCTTAGGGAGAGCTCGAAAATATGGAGAAGATCTTTCATTTTAAAAATAAAATAATATTAAAGCCAAACTTAAAAATGAACCCACTGCTCATAATCATGCAGACCTCTTTTTAAACTTGAAATTTAATTAATTTTTTTTATATTGCTACAATACATAGTAGATAAATTTGATAATTTTTTTTAAATTATTCTTTTGGGCACTTTTTGTGCACTCGAAATGTTTTTTTTACCCCTTAAATACAAAAATCCA
>JBEPXG010000144.1:2388-4875 GCA_041642015.1 Halanaerobiales bacterium | reverse complement strand
ACAAGTTGGTGATTTTGTAACTGAATCTGCTGCTGAAAATGCTGCTGTTAATTTCAAACAAAATGGTTGGAATACTTGGGTTATAGAAGATGAAAACAAAAAGGAATATATTGATACTAATCAGTTAGTTATAAAAGATAATCATGGAAATACTATTTTTGAAAATGGTACCCTTTATTTTGAAGGCGTTATTAGAATCAAGAATAATTTATATAATGGTAGTTTTCAGTTTGAATTAAATTCAAATAATAATATTGATGTTTATAATAATATAGATTTTTTAACATTAGAATATGGTCTTTTATTAGATCAGATGAGTGATACAAATAATATTACTTTATTAAAAACAGCTGCTATAATGAATAGAACTAAAGCATTAAAAAAGATTTTAAGTGAAAATCCTCCTTATACAATGGAAGGATATCGTGGGATATCTCAACTAACAGATATTATAAGGATAGCTGTAGATAATACACAAGCTAAAATAATATATAAAAATGGTACTATATATGAAAAAGACATAGGGATTAGGTCTTTAGTTAACAATTATAGTTCACCAGATGAACTGATTAAAGATAATATGGACAATATTGAGATAAGAAATCTAGATACTGTATTGGAAGAAAATATTGCAGTTAATGCTTCTATAGATATAGGATTAGACTATCAGGAAATCAGACAATTAACTTGGAATGGAAGTAGAATAATTAATATCATTAGCTTAGATACATTAAAAGGACGATATGAAGTTTTATCAGCATTAAGTAATGATAAAATAAGTGGTTTACAATCTTTATCAACCCTAGTGAAAAACAATGAAGCTTTGGTTGGAATAAATGGAGGTTTCTATAATTATCAAGGTAAGCCATTAGGTTTAGTTATGGTAGATGGGAATATAGTATCTGAACCATTATATAATAGAGCTGCACTTGGGATTACAAAAACTGGTGAAATTTTAATTGATAATATTAGTTGGCGTGGTGTATTAAAAACTACAAATAACGAAAATATAATTATTGATGCTATAAATAGAAATCCAAATAATGAAAATGAAATTATACTATATAACCAATATTTTTCTGATAAGACTCCCTTATTTCAACAAAATACAACAGAAATTGTTGTTCAAAAAGGTATTATTACAGATGTTAAAAAAGGTGAGTCTATACAAAGTGATATTCCGGAAGATGGTTTTGTAGTAAAAATATTTAATGGAAAAGATCAATATAGTGACTTCACAATATTTAAGAAGGTTCATTATCTAAATGTATTTAATCCCGATTGGCAGAAAAAAGATGTTGTAAGTATTATGGCTGGAGGGCCTAAACTAATAACAGATGGCAATGTAGATATTACAGGTCAAAAGGAACAGTTTAATACAGATATTACTAGAGGAAGAGCTCCTAGAACTGCAGTAGGAATTACATATGATCAACAACTCCTTTTTGTAACTGTCGACGGTCGTCAGCCTGAAATAAGTATTGGTATGACTTTAGAAGAATTAGCAGATTATCTAAAAACTTTAAATGTTAAAGAAGCAATGAATTTGGATGGAGGAGATTCTTCACAAATGGTTATTCGGGGTTATACATTTAATAACCCTTCAGGATATAGAGATATAGCAACAGGAATATTAATTAAAAAGAAATAATGGAGGTAGATAATGTGTTCAAAAAAACAATATTAATTTTACTCTTATTCATTGTAGCATTCACACCTTTAAGTTATGCTCAACAACATGATTTTCAGGAGATGAACTATTCGGTATTTTTACAAGATGGTCATTCATCTTTAAATATTAATCCGGTTTTTCAATTCCAAAACAACCTAAATAGATTAAGCTTTGACTTAAACTATGATGGAAGTGATTTTAACCTTAAAGGGACCTGGTTAATTAGCTTTTTAGAAGGACAAGATTACAAAACTGAGGCAGCTTTTGATCTATTAACCAAAAGAAATAGTAGTGGATTTACTGCTGGGTTAGGTGTAGAAGGGAGTAGATATTTAGAGAACAATAGAGAATTAATCTATGACTTAAAGTATATATTAGATAATAAGAACTTTGAGTACAGGATTGGTTACCTAACACCAATAGTTGATAATAATGATCTAATAGTTAGTTTAGGTAATTCTTATTGGCATGATAGATCTTTATTACTAGAAGTAGGATTTAGAGTTAACTTTTAATTAAGGAGCTATTAATATATGGCTAAAGAGTCTAAAAATGATAAAAAGTATTTTGATTTAATAATAGTTTTAATACTATTATTAGTATTATTTACTTTAATTGATTTAAACATATCTTTAGAACAGATATTGGGGGTTTTTATTGGTTAAAGCATTTTCAAACTTGGGGGGGATTGAATGTTTGACCATAAGCAGGGAGAAGAAGAGATTATAAAGCAAGCTAAAAACGGGAATAAGTTGGCTATTGAGTATTTGATTAATCAGAACATGGATATTGTGTATGCAAAAGCAAAATACTTT
>JBEPXG010000144.1:1638-2378 GCA_041642015.1 Halanaerobiales bacterium | reverse complement strand
AGGGTTTAGACAAAGAAGATGTTATTCAAGAGGGGATGCTCGGCTTATTTAAAGCTATTAGAGATTATCGGACTGACCGCGAAGCTTCATTTAGAGGGTTTTCACAACTTTGTGTTCACAGACAGTTAATATCTGCTATTAAAAGAGCAAACCGTCAGAAACATCAGCCATTAAATAATTCTACTTCAATAAATAAAACTTATGATTATGATAATGAATCTGGTCGTAGTTTTAGTGAAATTCTTCCAGACAAAAAGAAAAAGCTTGAAGATCAGTTTGTATATAAAGAAATAATAAATTTGGTCTTTCAAGAAATTGAAAAAGAATTAACTAAATTAGAAAAGAATGTGTTTTATGAATATTTAGATGATCGTACCTATAAAGAAATTTCAGATAAATTAGGTATTAATGTAAAAACTGTTGATAATGCTTTGCAAAGAGCACGCAAGAAAATTGATGATATAAAGATTAATAATAATCTAGAAGATCTTGTAATATAACCTAAATTATTGTTGTTTGAAAACAGGGATCACCATTAGCTATGACTTGTTTGACAACGATAATATACTGTGTTATATTAAGATAAATGGAATTAAGTTTCCAAGTAACAATATACAGGAGGAATATAATTTATGATTTATACTGGAACAGTAAAATGGTTTGACGAGAAAAAAGGTTATGGATTTATTGAAAGAGAAGATGGTGACGACGTATTTGTGCATTTTTCTGCTATTCAAGAT
>JBEPXG010000144.1:0-1628 GCA_041642015.1 Halanaerobiales bacterium | reverse complement strand
AAGATGGAGAAAAAGTAGAGTTCGAAATTGTTGAAGGTGACAGAGGACCACAAGCTGCACAAGTTGTGAAAGTTGAAGAATAATCATAGATGATTAAAATGTGCACACACTCCTGATTACTAAAAAAGTAATCAGGATTTTTTTTATACAAAGAAGGTTTTTAACTTAATATATTGAATTATAATATTAACAACAATATTTATTTCAGTAGTTAAGAAGGGAGTGGAGATAATGAATATTACGGTCTATGGAAAAAATATCGATGTAACACCTTCACTAAAGGAATATGCCCGAGAGAAAATGGAAAAACTAGAAAAATATTTTCAAGGTGAACCCATGGAAGTTCATATTACCATGGAGGTAGAAAAGGAAAGACACATTGTGGAAGTAACTGCTTATATTAAAGGTTTAATTCTCCGCGGTGAGGAAGAAACAACAGATATGTATGCTTCACTGGATGGAGTAATTGAAAAAGTGGAAAGGCAAATTCATAAGTATAAAACAAGAATCCACAATAAAATGATTGAAAGAAAACAAGAATTTAAAGAAGAATATATGGAAGAAAGAGAAGAAATGATTCGTCAAAGAAAAGAACCATCTGAAGATGAATTTGAACCTAAAATTGTTAAAACTAAAAGATTTGCAATAAAACCGATGGATGTCCAAGAAGCTGTAATGCAGATGGACTTAATCGGTCATGATTTTTTCGTATTCTCTAATGCAGATACAAATGAGGTTAATGTAGTTTACAAGAGAAGAGATGGAAATTATGGTTTAATTGAACCTACTTTTTAATTAAAAATTAATCACAATTAAGATATGAAAGCCGCCTAAATTTTAGGCGGCTTTTTCAATACTATTTAATTATTCTTTGATTAATCTTCTTATAATAAGAACTTGTAATAACCCATTGAATATATTCATCTAATTCCATATTATTGCTTTTGGCTTCACTATTTAATTGATTATAGAATTTTTTTGGGAGTCTAATTTCTAATATATTATTATTATTTATTAAATTTGAAATTGTTTTTTTGAGTTTTTGTTTAGATTCTTGATCAAGTTTTGTATTTCCTTCTTTAAGAAGTTTTTTTACATTATGGGGATCTTCAATTAATAATAATTGATTATTATGAGCTGAATCAGGTAAAGCACCTTTTTCATATCTATGATAGGTAATCTCTCCCCACCCTAATAATTGACTCATTTCTTTTTGATTTAAATTATATTTTTTTCTTATATTTTTAATCTTTTCTGTAGATAATAAATTATGTTTTTTTCTATAGTTATCAAAAACATTTTGTTGGTTAATCTTGTCTAGTTCTTCATGAAAAAGTTCGGTATTACATTTCTTACAGTAAGCGACTTTAGCTTTTATATTAATTTCTTCATTTTTTATATTATATTTTTCCTTTTTTTCATTAATATTATACTCAACAAATTCATCACATTTATCGCAGTATATGGTATTAGTCATTTTTATTCCTCCTTTTTCAATTTACTTTTTAAATATATATTTTTTTTGATTAACTATAAGGAAAATCCATTGTAAACTTTGCAGGATGAAATGATAAACAGACAACTTGCTTTTTATCTTTAATATTTATTCTGATTTTAATATAAAACAA
>JBEPXG010000143.1:0-4879 GCA_041642015.1 Halanaerobiales bacterium | reverse complement strand
CTAGCTTGCTCAGGATCAAAGTTAATTCTTTGTTCTTTTAGATACTCTCTTTCATCAGGCCATAATGTTGGAGGTACAAATGAGTAAGCTGTAACACCTTTTGGTCCATAGATTTGAGGAGCAATCTGTTCAATTGGGCTAGCCATTAAGAATGCTTCTCTAAACTTCTGGTTATTAAAGGGAGCCATCTTGTCATTAAAACCAAAGAAGTGTACTCCACCACCAGGTGCTGATTTAACTTGGAAGTTATCATTGTCTTTAAAGTTTTCTAACTGACCTACATCTAAGTTAACTGCTACATCTATACCACCACTACGAAGTTCCATAGCTTGAACAGATGATTCTGGAATAGGTCTAATTATGACCTTACTTAATTTAGGATCTTTCATCCAGTAAGTTTCATTAGCAGTAAGTACTATTCTAGTATCAGGTACCCATTCTTCTAATTCAAAAGGACCTGCACCAATTGGATTACGAGAAAATTGATCTGCTCCAACTTCTTGAACATAATCTTTAGGAACAATACCAAAAGTCATTGCCAAAAGGAAAGAAGCATTAGGTTCAGATAGTACAAATTTAACTGTATAGTCATCGATTACTTCAATTCTATCTATTATTGATACTTTTCCTCTAAGTCCAGAACCATTGTCTGGATTTAGAATTCTTTCATAAGTAAACTTAACATCTTCAGCGGTTAGAATTTCACCATTATGAAATTCAATACCTTGTTGTAGATGGAAAGTATAGGCTGTTCCATCTTCTGCAACTTCCCAGTCATATGCAATACCAGGAACTATCTTGTTGTTTTCACCATATTCAACTAAGCCATCAAAGATTAAACTATTAACCCTTTCATTAACAGAAATATCTGCAAAACCAGGATCTAAACTACTAACATCAGCTTCAAAACCTATTGTTAAGGTTTGATCTTCCTGGGCAAATACTCCGACTGAAAAAACTCCAACTAAAAGTAATGTAATTAATAATGTTGTAAATAATTTTTTATTCATTTTTTAAGCCTCCTTATTTAATCTTGCTCTTTGTTCTTTTAATAAATTCCTTAAAAATATTTAACTGTTCTGGATAGTACTTAAACATAATTTCAGGATGCCACTGTACTGACCAGACATTTTCATGTTCTGTACTTTCAAAACCTTCCATTATTCCATCTGGGCTGTAGGCAGTCTTTTTTAGACCTTGACCCAATTTGTCAACTGCTTGATGGTGGAAACTGTTTACATCAAGATCTTCATTTTTGAAGATATCATAAAGAATACTTTCTTTATCAATCTTAATTGGGTGGATTTTTTTATGCTTTGGAAACTTTCCACCGAAATGCAAGTAATCAGTTGCTACATCTTGTTCAATATCTTGATAAAGTGTACCACCAAAGTATACATTCATAAGTTGAAATCCTCTACAGATTCCTAAAACAGACTTACCTTTTTTTAAGGCATATTCAATTAGTTTAAGTTCTTGTTTATCTCTTATAGAATCTAAAAACTTCACCTTTTTATAGGCATACTTATTATAGTTCTCTGGATCAATATCATATCCACCTGTTAATATTATTCCATCAGCTAGTTCAACTAATTCTTCTAGAAGTGAGTCTATATCAGACTCATTTCTTATCTGTGGAGTTACTATCGGTAGTCCGCCACCTTCAATAACTCCATTAACATAGTTTTGGGATACCATTCCATAATCAAAAGCACTTAACATCTCAAAGTTTTGACCCAAATTATATCCTTCTCTTAAAAATGAAGAAACTAATATCTTCGGTCTCATATTACCACCATCCTATTTCATAAAATCTTCCAATTTTAAGTTGACAGTTTTGTCTAATTTTAATAAGATTGTAATGTGTCTTAATTACTAATGTATTCATTATATCAGCAATTATTAAAACAGGCAAACGATACAATCATATGTTCAATTTTGATATAATTAATATTTAAGGAAGGAAATTTATAAATATTCAAGAATACATAAGTAGTTAATTATTAAAAATAGGGGGATAAAGATGTCTAAAATTATTGATGGTAAACAAATAGCAAAAAACATAAGAATGGAACTTAAAGATGAAATTAAAAATTTAAAAGATGAAGGTAGGGTACCTGGTTTAACTGTAGTAATGGTAGGAGATAACCCTGCTTCAGAAACTTATGTAAGTATGAAAGAAAAAGCAGCACAAGAGATTGGTATTAAGTCAGAACTAATTAAAAAAGACAAAGATATAACAGAGAAAGAACTATTAGACTTAATTGATGATTTAAACAACGATTCGACTGTCGACGGTATACTAGTTCAGCTTCCTTTACCTGATCATATTGATGAGAAAAAGGTTATTGAATCTATTGTAGCTGACAAAGATGTAGATGGATTCCATCCAATTAATACAGGTAGATTATTCAGTGGACAGGAAGATGCTTTAAGATATGAAGCCTGTACTCCATTAGGAATTATTAGATTAATGGAAAGAGAAGGAATTGAAATAGATGGTAAAAATGCAACAATAGTTGGAAGAAGTAATATTGTTGGTAAACCGATAGCACATCTTCTTTTAGAAAGACATGCCACAGTAACAATCTGTCATTCCCATACAAAAGACTTAAAAGCAGAAACTAAAAGAGCAGATATTGTTGTAGCTGCAGTTGGTAGACCTGAAATGATTACAGGAGATATGTTAAAAGAAGGTGCAGTTGTTATTGATGTTGGAATCAACAGAGTAGATGGTAAACTTCTTGGAGATGTAGAGTTTGATTCAGCAAAAGAAGTTGCATCCAAAATCACTCCTGTACCAGGTGGAGTTGGCCCAATGACAATAGCAATGCTTATGGAAAATACTGTTAAGGCCAGAAAGTATCATGGAGTATAATATAGATAGTATATACTCTGTTTCACAGATTAATAGTTACTTAGAAGCTCTTTTTAGTACAGATGATGTTCTACAAGATCTCTGGGTAAAGGGTGAAGTATCTAACTTCTATAAAGCAAACTCTGGTCATCTCTATTTTACAATCAAAGATGAAAACTCTCAGCTTAAAACTGTTATGTTTAGATCTAGAAGTTCTAAACTAGATTTTGAGCTTGAAGATGGAATGGAGATTGCAGTACATGGATATATAAATGTATATAAAGTAAGGGGAGAATATCAGCTTTATGCTGACCAGATAATCCCAGAAGGAAAAGGCACCTTATATGAACAGTTTGAAAAGTTAAAACAAAAGCTAAAAGAAGAAGGTCTTTTTAAAGATGAACATAAAAAAAAGATACCTTTAATTCCCAAAAAAATTGGGATTGTAACTTCACCAACTGGTGCTGCAATTAGAGATATGCTCTCTGTTGTAAATAGAAGGTTTAAAAATGTTTCAATCTTAATAGTACCCTCCTTAGTCCAAGGAGATAAAGCTGCTGGACAGATTGTAGAAGGTATCAATTATCTAAATTCAAGAGATGATATTGATTTAATAATTGTAAGTAGGGGTGGAGGTTCAATAGAAGATCTCTGGTCCTTTAATGAAGAGATTGTTGCAAGGGCAATCTATAATTCAAAAGTTCCTGTAATTAGTGGAGTTGGACATGAAACTGACTTTACAATTGCTGACTTTGTAGCAGATTTAAGAGCACCTACTCCATCAGCAGCTGCAGAACTTGCAATTGCAAACAGAGAAGAGATTGAAACTTCTTTAGATAATTTAACAAAAAGGCTTCTACATAATCAAAAGGCAAGGATAAAAAATGCAAAAGATAGGTTAAACTCATTATCAAGCCGTAGGCTTTTTCAGAAACCGGAAGAACTTTTTGTTGATAAAATGCAAAAGTTAGATGAACTTTCTCAAAATTTAAAGTGGAATATGGAAAAGACTTTAAATAAGAGTAGGGAAAAGTTTAATATTTTAAATAGTAAGCTAGATACATTAAGCCCTCTTAAAACAATAAAAAGAGGCTATAGTATAACTTATGACAATAAATTAAATCCAATAACAGATATTAATAATGTAGATCAAGGTCAAGTAATAAAAACAAGAGTAATTAATGGTCAATTTGAAAGTGAAGTTAAAAAGATCATAGAAGATGGTGGTTTAGATGAGTAAAGAAATTGAAAAATTAAGTTTTGAAAAAGCAATTGAAGAATTAGAAGATATAGTAGATAGTCTAGAAGAAGGTGGCTTATCTTTAGAAGATTCTTTAGATAAGTTCAGCCGTGGAATAAAGTTAATTAAATACTGTAATGAAAAGTTAAGTGAAACAGAAAAGAAAATTGAAGTACTGATTAAAGAAGATGATGAACTACAAAAAATAGTTCCCTTCGAAGAAGAGTTTGGCCAATAATATCCCATAATGTAATGGAGGTAATGTAAATGGAATTATTAGAGTCTTTAGAAAAAGATCGTAGTAACTTAATAAAGGCTATCCAGATGGTACAAGAAGAGCGTGGATATGTTTCAGATGATTCAATCAAAAACATATCTAAATACTTTGATATTCCAACAGTTGAAGTGGAAGGGGTTTTAAGTTTTTACGCTCAATTTAAAAGAACTGCACCTGGTGAGTATAAAATAGCTGTATGTGATGGGACTGCCTGTCATATTAAAGGATCAAGTAGAGTTAAAAACTGGGTTGTAGAAGAACTAGGAATAGATGATGGAGAGACTACTGAAGATGGTCTTTTTTCTATGGAAACAGTTGCTTGCTTGGGCTGCTGTAGTTTGGCACCTGTGGTTAGTATAAATGGTAAAGTATATGGAAAACTAGATCGTAAGTCACTTCTTAAAATAATTAAGGATTATAAAAATAGAGGTGAGGCCCAATGATAAAGCGCATTAAAGTCGGAATGGCCAGCTGTGGTATAGCTGCAGGGGCAGATGAGGTTAAA
>JBEPXG010000142.1:0-4896 GCA_041642015.1 Halanaerobiales bacterium | reverse complement strand
ATGCAGGACAACCAAAATTAAAAGGTGATGAAACAGTTTATGATATGACACCTGAAGAATTTACAGAAGGAATATTAGCTTGTATTGATCAAGGAGCATCAATTGTTGGAGGTTGTTGTGGTACAACTCCAAAACATATTGAGTATTTAAATAAAAAATTATAATAGGAATAAAGAGTGTAAATGATGAATGTAATAATATCTTGTGTTTGAATAATAAAATGTTAGTTTTATAATTTATTAATCGCCTATTTACGATTAACGATATATATGTTATAATATTAGATAACAATTAGAGTAAAGTTAGATTAATATAATATTTTTATCTATTGAGCAAAACAAGGAGGAATTAATAATGGAAAATAATGAAGAAAAAATAAAAAATAATGTAAGAAATAATTACACAGAAGTGATTAGTGAAAGCCAAAGTGGCTGTGGTTGTAGTTCATCTTGCTGTGGTAATTCAGATGATACAGAAAAGAATGCAAAAGAACTTGCAGAAAAGATGGATTATAGTAAAGAAGAAATCAACTCATCTTTTGCTGAGGCAAATTATGGATTAGGATGTGGTAATCCAGGTTCAATTGCCAATTTAAAAAGAGGTGAAACTGTACTTGATTTAGGTTGTGGTGCTGGATTCGATGTCTTTTTAGCTGCAAAAAAAGTTGGGAAAAATGGTAAAGTAATAGGTGTTGATATGACAGAAGCTATGATTGAAAAAGCTAAAAGTAATGCAATCAAAAATAATATTAATAATGTAGAATTTCTATTAGGAGAAATTGAAGAACTTCCTTTAGAAGATAACAGTGTTGATGTAATTATATCTAACTGTGTTATTAATCTTTCACCAAATAAGAAAAAAGTTTTTACTGAGGCAAAAAGAGTATTGAAAAACAAAGGTAGAATTGCTATATCTGATATTCTAAAGGAAAAAGAATTTCCAGAAGAAATTAAATCTAATTTGGATAATTATAGTAGTTGTGTTACAGGAAGTATTGAAAAAGAACAATATTATTCAATATTAAAGGAACTAAAATTTAAAAATATTGAAATTGAGAGAAAGAATAATAGTGATGCAATAGTCGAAGATTGGATTTCTGGAATTGGTATTAATAATTATATATATTCTGCATATATTAGAGCGGAGAAATAAACTGTAAAATATTAATTAAAGTTAGATTGTAAAAAATATATAATATTGGATAAATGATAAAATAATTTAACGGAGTGATTTTATTATGGACAAAAATAAAGATGAAAAATTAGAGCAATTGGCTGATTTAGCAAAGGGATTAAGTCATCCACATCGACTCCGGATAATTAAAATATTAGCTAAACTTCCTTCAGAAAATCAATGTATGGTTAACAGTATAGTAGATCAACTTCCAATAGCACAATCTACAGTTTCCCAACATCTTAAAATTTTAAAAGAAACTGGTTGGATAGAAGGTAAAATTGATGGTTCAAGAGTTTGTTATTGTATTAAAAAAGATGTTTTTAATAAATATATAATGGAACTTGAGAGACTATTTAGAACTTGATATACTAAATATATTTTATAGAAGGAGGTATAGTAATGGGATGTGGTTGTGGATGTTCAGATAGTGATTGTAATGAAACAAAAGAAGTTAAATATATCAAATGTCCAGACTGTGGTTCAAGTGCAAAAAATGTTCCTCATGATGTTTTAGATACAATTGTTAAAAAAGAATATAAAGATCAAATATCTGATCATGAGTATTATATTTGTGAAGACCCCGAATGTGATACAGTGTATATTGATGAACTTAAACAGTCTAAATTTACTTTAAAAGATTTAAATAAACCAATCTGGTTTAAAAAAGATTCTTACCCAAAAATAGCATGTTATTGCAACAATATTACATACAAACAGGTTGAAAAAGCAGTTAAAGAAGAAGGTTTAACCAATTGGAAAGATATAATATTAAACTATAAGAAAAAAGCAATTTGCATGTGTGAAAAGTTAAATCCTACAGGAGAATGCTGCTCTGATAACTTTTATAAATTAGTGAATGAAGTATTAAAAGACTTGGATAAAGAACCAGTTAGTAGTTCAGGAAGCTGCTGTGGTTAAAAATATTTCTTGACATATATATAATATTTGTGTATTATTATTAATAATTAGAACTAAATAATAAATATGACAGTGAACAGGAATAGTAATTAAAATGATATTTTAAGCGAGTTGGGGTTGGTGGAAGCCCAATAATATTTATTTTAATGAACCCCGCCTGGGAGTTGGAAGCTGAAAATAGTAAGCTTTGCCGGAAGTCAACCGTTATAATGACAGGTTATCAAAGTAAGAAATTACTTTCGTAACTATTAATCGAGTGGACTATTTATAGTCAACCAGGATGGTACCGCGAGTATACCCTCGTTCCTACTTTAATTATAGGAACGGGGTTTTTTTATTTCATATATGAATTTTGGAGGTGATACTATGGATACAAGTAAATGTTCTAGAATTATAATTAAAATTGGAAGTAGCTGTTTAACCCATCAAAATGGTAAATTAAACTATACTGCAATTGAACACTACATAAAACAATTAGTAGACTTAAAAAACAAAGGAAAAGAAATTATTTTAGTCACGTCAGGGGCAGTTGGTGCTGGAATGGGAGAATTAAATCTTGATTTACCAGTTACAATGGCTGAAAAACAGGGTATGGCTGCAATAGGACAAGGACTAATAATCTCATTTTATAATAAGATTTTAAGACAGTATGGTGAACTTGGAGGCCAAATATTACTTACAGCAAGTGATATAAAAGAGTATAATAGAGCAAATAATATATATAATACCTTAGAAGTACTTATTAAAAATGGGATTATACCAATAATTAATGAAAATGATTCAGTAGCAACTGATGAAATTAAGTTTGGTGATAATGATACATTATCAGCAAGGGTAACTAACTTAATCAATGCAGATCTATTAATCATACTAACAGATGTAGAAGGTCTGTATAATAAAATACCTTGTAAAGAAAATGATGATCTAAAGTTAATAAGCAAAGTTGATAATATTACAGATGAAATAAAATGTTGTGCAGGTGGTCAAGGTAGTATTGTGGGAACTGGTGGAATGCAAACTAAAATTGAAGCAGCTAAAATAGTAAATGACAATAATATACCTATGGTAATTGGACCAGCATATAAAGAAAATGTTATTTCTCAAATAGTTGAAATGTTGGAATTAAAAAAAGAATATAATATTGGTACTACATTTTTACCTAATAAAAGCGAATGTAAAAAGGAAGAAATCAAAAAGAAATAAGGGGGATAAAATAATGAGTATTAGAGAAGAGATTATTAATCAAGCTGAGAAAGCCAAAAAAGCTTCATTTAAATTGGCAAATGTTAATACTAATGATAAAAATATAGCTTTGCAGATGGTAGCTGAAGGTCTTGAGAGTAATGTAGAATTGATTTTAAAAGAAAATGAAAAAGACTTAAAAAAAGCAAAAGATGAGAATATGTCGAAAGCTTTTATTGATAGACTAAGTTTAAGTAGAAAAAGAATTAAACAAATGGCAACTGGAGTTAGAGAAGTTGCTGATCTAGATGATCCTGTAGGAGATATTATTGAAATGAAAAACAGACCTAATGGACTGAAAATAGGAAAGATGAGAGTGCCAATGGGTGTAATTGGTATAATTTATGAAGCAAGACCAAATGTTACTGTAGATGCAGCAGTACTTTGTTTAAAATCAGGTAATTCTGTTATCTTAAGAGGTGGATCAAGTGCAATTAACTCTAATAAAGTATTACAAAAAATAATCAGTCAAAATTTAGTTAAAGCAGGTTTACCAGAAGGTTCTGTACAATTGATCCAAACTACAAATCGAGAAGCAGTTAAAGAACTTATGAATTTAAATAAATACCTAGATTTACTAATACCACGTGGTGGAGCTGAGTTGATCAATAGAGTAGTGAACGAATCCAAAATCCCTGTAATTCAAACTGGAGTAGGTAACTGCCATATATTTGTTGATAAAACTGCTGATTTAAAAAAAGCAGTTGATATAATTGTTAATGCAAAAACAAGCAGACCTGCTGTGTGCAATGCAGCAGAAAGTCTATTAGTTCATTGTGATATTAAAAATAACTTTATACCAATGATAGCCGACATTTTAAATGATTTAGATGTTGAGATACGAGGGGATAAAGAAGTAGTAGAACTTGCAGATGATATTATGGAAGCAAAATCATCTGATTGGGGTAAAGAATATTTAGATTACATTATATCTTTAAAAATTGTTAAAAGTATAGATGAAGCAGTAGAACATATCAATAAGTATGGTACAAAACATTCTGAGGCAATAATAACTGAGAATTATACTAACAGCCAAAAGTTTTTAAACGAAGTTGATGCTGCAGCAGTATATATCAATGCTTCAACTAGATTTACAGATGGTGGTCAGTTTGGGATGGGTGCAGAGATTGGAATAAGCACACAAAAAATGCATGCGAGAGGACCAATGGGTCTAAAAGAATTAACTACAAATAAATATGTAATTTATGGTCAAGGACAAATAAGGGAGTAGGTGAGTATTGATGAAATTATGTATTATAGGATTAGGAAAAATAGGTACAGCAATGGTTCAAGGTATCTTAAACTCTGGTCTATATACAAAAGATGAACTTATCGGTTGTGATATTAATGCTGATAACATAAAAAATAATGATAATTATGGTGGAATACAGACAACAAGCAGTAATATAAAAGGTGTTAAAAAATCTGAAGCAGTATTATTAGCAGTAAAACCTCAAGTTATTGATTATGTGTTAGAGGAAATAAGTGAAGATGTAAAAGGTAAATTAGTAATTTCAATTGCTGCTGGTATTAGTAACTCTCATCTTAAAGAGAAATTAC